>NZ_JBFAKW010000003.1:0-167451 GCF_040655955.1 Streptomyces sp. NPDC050263
AGTACGTCCAGTACGAGGACTTCCGGCCGGCACGCCGAGAGCACGCACCGGACGCCGCTCCTTGACGGGCAAACGTTGCCTGCCGCGGCACTAGCTCTAGCCGTCCCCGAGTTCCCCGCCCTCCGTGGTCCCTCTCTGGAGATTCCCCATGCATGACGAACGCCGCCGCATCGAGGAGCGCGTCGAGCGCGTCCACAACCAGCGCATCAAGCCCGCGATCTACGCGGCGACCGTGCCCTTCGAGGTCGAGGCCTGGCAGGCGCCGGGGGAGCCGGTCCCCTTCGCGGAGGCCGCGGCCGCCGCCTACAAGCCCTTCGCCATGGACACCCCGTGGGGCCCGCCCTGGGGCACCACCTGGTTCCGGATGCGCGGCCGGGTGCCCGCCGAGTGGGCCGGCAAGCGCGTCGAGGCCGTCATCGACCTCGGTTTCGTGGGCGACTGGCCCGGCAACCAGGCCGAGGCCCTCGTCCACCTCACCGACGGGACGCCGCTCAAGGCGGTCAACCCGCTCAACCAGTACGTGCCGATCGGCAACCCGGCGGTGGGCGGGGAGAGCATCGACTACCTCGTCGAGGCGGCCTCCAACCCGGACATCCTGGCCAACGACTTCGCGGCGCCGACGCCGCTGGGCGATGTGCTGACGGCAGGCGACCGTCCACTGTATACATTCCGCCGCGCCGACATCGCCGTCCTCGACGAGGAGGTCTGGCACCTCGACCTCGACCTCCAGGTGCTGCGCGAGCTCATGGTCCACCTCGGCGAGCACGAGCCGCGGCGCCACGAGATCATGCACGCCCTGGACCGGGCCATGGACGCCCTCGACCTGGACGACGTCTCCGGCACCGCCGCCGCCGTCCGCGAGGTCCTCGCCCCCGTCCTGGCCAGGCCCGCCCACGCCAGCGCCCACACCGTCTCCGGCGTCGGCCACGCGCACATCGACTCCGCCTGGCTGTGGCCCATCCGCGAGACGAAGCGCAAGACCTCCCGCACCTTCTCCAACGTCACCTCGCTCGCCGACGAGTACGACGACTTCATCTTCGCCTGCTCGCAGGCGCAGCAGTACGAGTGGGTGCGCGACAACTACCCGCAGGTGTGGGCGCGGATCCAGGAGTCGGTGCGGCGCGGGCAGTGGGCGCCGGTCGGCGGCATGTGGGTCGAGTCCGACGGCAACCTGCCCGGCGGCGAGGCCATCGCCCGCCAACTGGTCCACGGCAAGCGGTTCTTCATCGAGCACTTCGGCATCGAGACCAAGGGCGTCTGGCTGCCGGACTCCTTCGGCTACAACGCCGCCTACCCGCAGCTCGCCAAGCTCGCCGGCAACGACTGGTTCCTCACCCAGAAGATCTCCTGGAACCAGACGAACAAGTTCCCCCACCACACCTTCTGGTGGGAGGGCATCGACGGCACCCGCATCTTCACGCACTTCCCGCCGGTCGACACCTACAACGCGCGCTTCAGCGGCGAGGAGATGGACCGGGCGGTCCGCAACTACTCCGAGAAGGGCGGCGGCACGCGCTCGCTCGCCCCGTTCGGCTGGGGCGACGGCGGTGGCGGCCCCACCCGCGAGATCATGGAACGGGCGCGCCGGCTGGCCGACCTGGAAGGCTCGCCGAAGGTCGTCGTCGAGCACCCCGACACCTTCTTCGCCAAGGCCCGCGAGGAGTACCCGGACGCGCCCGTCTGGGTCGGCGAGCTCTACCTCGAGCTGCACCGCGCCACCTACACCACCCAGGCCCGCACCAAGCAGGGCAACCGCCGCAGCGAACACAAGCTGCGCGAGGCGGAGTTGTGGGCCACGACGGCCGCACTGCACGCGCCGGGCTACGCCTACCCGTACGAGAAGCTCGACCGGCTCTGGAAGACGGTGCTGCTGCACCAGTTCCACGACATCCTGCCGGGCTCCTCGATCGCCTGGGTGCACCGCGAGGCGGAGGCCGAATACGCGCGTGTCGCCGAGGAGTTGGAGGTGCTGACGGCCGAGGCGGTCGCCGCGCTCGGCGGCGGCCGGGCGGGCGAGGGCCGGCCGGGCGACAGCGCGGCGCGGGTGTTCAACACCAGCCCGTTCGACCGCGCCGAGGTGGTCCGTACGCCCGAGGGCGCGCCGGCGTATGTCGAGGTGCCCGCGAGCGGCAGCGCGCCGCTGGCGGGTTCGGCGGGTTCGGCAGGCGGCGGGCAGCCGCCGCAGCCGGTGACGGTGTCCGGCCGTGTCCTCGACAACGGGCTGGTGCGTGTACAGATCGCAGAAGACGGCACACTGTCTTCTGTATACGATCTACGGGCGAACCGTGAGGTCCTCGCCGACCAGGGCAACCTGCTGCGTCTGCACACCGACCTCCCCAACTACTGGGACGCCTGGGACATCGACAAGCACTACCAGAACCGCTACACCGACCTGCTGGAGCCGGACGCGGTGACGGTCGTCGAGGAGGACCCGCTCGTCGGCGCGATCCGGATCACCCGCTCCTTCGGCAAGGGCTCGACGATCACCCAGACCGTCACCCTGCGCGCCGGCAGCCCCCGCATCGACTTCGAGACCGACATCGACTGGCACGAGGCGGAGAAGATCCTCAAGGCGGCCTTCCCGGTGGACATCCGGGCCCCGCACTCCTCCGCCGAGATCCAGTTCGGCCACATCCAGCGCCCCACCCACACCAACACCAGCTGGGAGGCGGCCCGCTTCGAGGTCTCCGGCCATCGCTGGGTGCACATCGGCGAACCCGGCTACGGCGTCGCGGTCATCAACGACTCCACCTACGGTCACGACGTCTCCCGCACGGTTCGCGAGGACGGCGGCACGACCACCACCGTCCGGCTCAGCCTGGTCCGCGCCCCGCGCATCCCGGACCCCGAGGCCGACCAGGGCCGGCACCGCTTCGCCTACGCGCTGCTGCCCGGCGCGAGCATCGAGGACGCGGTCGCCGAGGGCTACGCCCTCAACCTCCCGCTCCGCGTCGCGGACGTGGCGGACGCGGCTCACGCGCCCGAGCCGGTCGTCTCGGTGGACGGCGACGGCATCACCGTGGAGGCCGTGAAGCTCGCCGACGACGAGTCCGGCGACGTCGTGGTCCGGCTCTACGAGTCCCGCGGCGGGCGGGCCACCGGCGCGCTGCGCACGAGCTTCCCGCTCGCGGGCGCGCAGATCACCGACCTGCTGGAGCGGCCGCTGGAGCCTGCGGTCGTCGGTGCGGGCGGCGGAGTCGACGTCGTACTGCGGCCGTTCCAGATCCTGACGCTCCGTCTGGAACGCGCCGCCACCGGCCGCTAGCAGCGGTCCCTCGGGGCGGGCGCACACTCCACGCGCCCGCCCCTGCCCTGAAGTGCCCAGCTCTGAAGTGCCCTGTTCTGCGGAGGAGTTCATCCGTGTCCATGCAACCCTGGTTCACCGACGCCAAGTTGGGGATCTTCGTCCACTGGGGCATCTACGCCGTCGACGGCGTCCAGGAGTCCTGGTCGTTCTACGACGACATCGTCCCGCACGACCAGTACATGTCCCAGCTCGACCGCTTCACCGGCGCCGCGTACGACCCGAAGGCATGGGCCGACCTGTTCGAGCGCGCCGGCGCCAAGTACGCCGTCCTGACCAGCCGCCACCACGACGGCGTCGCCCTGTGGGACACCGCGTACGGTGACCTCAACCTGGGCCGCGACTACCTTTCCGGCTACGCGGACGCCCTGCGCGAGAAGGGCCTCAAGGTCGGCCTGTACTACTCGCACTCCGACTGGAACCACCCCGACTACGCCTCCACGCGCAAGCCGGGCCGCCCGCCTGAGCTGGAGGACAACCGCTACTCCGAGTGCTCCGCCGAGGACGAGGACCTGGACGCCTGGGAGCGGTTCATCGTCTACCGGGACGGCCAGATCAGGGAGTTGGCCTCCCGCTACCGGCCGGACCTGATGTGGTTCGACGGCGAGTGGGACCGCAGCGAGGAGCAGTGGCGCATCCCGGAGCTCGCCGCGCTGATCCGCTCGTACTCGCCGCACGTCGTCTTCAACGCCCGCATGCTCAGCGAGGGCGACTACGCCACCCCCGAACAGGGCGCGCCCATCGAACCGCCCGCCGGTCCCTGGGAGTTGTGTCTCACCATCAACGACTCGTGGGGGTACCAGCACCACGACCACAACCACAAGTCGCTGAGCCAGCTGATCCGTTACTTCGCGGAGACCATCGGAGGCGGCGGCAACCTGCTGCTCGACGTCGGCCCGAAGGAGGACGGCACCATCCCGCAGCCGCAGGTCGAGCGCCTCGAAGGTCTGGGGGAGTGGATCCGCAAGCACTCCGAGGCCGTGTACGGAACGGTACGGGGGCTGCCGGCCGGGCACCACTACGGGCCGAGCACCCTCTCCGTCGACGGCCGTACGCTCTACCTCACCCTGTTCGACATCCCGCGTGCCGAGATCGGCGTCCGGGGTCTGGTCACGCCGGTCCGCAGGGTCACCGTGCTCGGTACCGGCACGGAGCTTGCCCACCGGGTCGTCGGCGGTCTGCACGAGGCGGTCGGCGTGCTCTGGATCGACCCGCCGGCCGGCTCCGACCTCGACCCGCACGCCACGGTCCTCGCCGTCGAACTGGACGGCGAACTGGAGCTGTACCGGGGTTCGGGACGCTTCTGACGGCCACCTGGCCACCTGGCCACCTGGTCTCCCGGTCGGGTCGGTCGGTCGCTCCCCGTGACAGCGGCCGACCGACCCGATCCCCCGTTCCCCCGGGAATCCCCCGTCGATTCCCGTGTTTCCCCCGTCGATCCCTGTGCTTCCCCCGAGGCGCCGTGCTCCCCCAGCCGTTCCCCGGTGGGCCCTACACACTTAGGAGCAGCCACCCCGGGCCCTGATACACCCCTCAGGAAAAAAGTCCCCCGGACCGGAACCCGGGGGACTTTCGCTCGCGCAGTCTCGCTCGGCAGCCGAACCGAGCTGCTCGGCAGCCGAGTCGCTCAGCCGGTGAAGCCGGCCGTGATCGAGGTGAACTGCCAGGTGCTCTGGCTGATGCCGGAGCAGTTGCTCACCACGCCCCCGCCCGGGCACGGCCGGTCGCGGTTGACGGCCCAGAAGGCGAGCCGGGCGATGTGGTGGCCGTTGGCCCAGTCGCGGATCGACGTCCAGATCGCCGGGGTGGTGTTCTCCTGCTGGTCGGACAGTCCGTTCATACCGGAGATGCCGATGTGCGCGTAGGCGGTCGCGTCGTCCCAACCGAAGGTGGACTTCAGCTTGTTCTTCAGTCCCTCCGTGGCGTTCACGGTGTTGCCGTACATGTCGGCACCGCCGCCGAAGTCGAACGGCATGATGGTGAAGACGTCGATGTCGGCGCCGAGGGACTTGGCCTGCTCGATGAGACGGTTGCCGTAGTAGCTCGGCCCGGTCGTGGACGTCCCGAAGGTGACGATGGTCTTCAGGCCGGGGTTGTTCGCCTTGACGGTCTTCAGCGCGGTGAGGATCCGCGCCTGCACGGCCTCGTTCTCGAACTCGTCCGTGTTCTCGATGTCCATGTCGATCGCCTTGAGCGAGTAGGCGTCGATCACCTTCTGCAGCGCGGCCGCCAGCGCGCTCGCCGAGGAGCAGTTGGCGCCGAGCTTGCTGCCCTGCCAGCCCCCGAACGACGGCACGATGTCCCCGCCCGCCGAGCGGATCTGGTTGATCACGCTCTGGTCGACGCCGCCGGTCAGCGGACGGTTGCTGTCCCACATCGGATTGCAGCCGCCGCCGTCCAGCATGAAGGCCATGGTGAACCACTTGACGCCGGTCGCGTTCATCACCGTGGTCGCGCTCGGCGGATCGCCCCAGCCCTCGAACAGATAGGGCGCAGCCTGCTTGAACCCGGTGCCGCCCCCGCCGCCCGCGTTCGTCGTGACGGACACGGAGTTGGAGGCCGCGGAGGTGTTCCCGGCGGCGTCGCGCGCCTTCACCGTGAAGGTGTACGCCGTGCTCGCGGACAACCCGCTGACCGTGGCGGACGTACCGGAGACGGTGAGGACGTTCGTGGACCCGCGGTAGACGTCGTAGGCCGTGACGCCGACGTTGTCGGTCGAGGCGTTCCAGGACAGCGACACGCTGGACGACGTCTTGCCGGTCGAGGTGAGCGCGCCGGGCGCGGTCGGTGCCTGGGTGTCCGAACCGCCGCCCCCGCCGGGACCGTCGAGGCTGATGTCGTCGGCGTAGTAGGTGCCCTGGGCGTACCAGCCGTGCACATAGATCGTGGCGCTGGTCTGCGCGGCCCCGGTGGTGAAGGACACCGACAGCAGGCTGTAAGTCGACGGCGACGACGTCCAGGTGGAGGCTCCGCCGTCGACGCCGAGGTAGACGTAGGAGCCGCGCACCCAGCCGGTCAGCGCGTAGGTGGTGTTCGGCCGGACGGCGACGGTCTGGCCGCACTTGGCGATGTCGCTCGAACTCACGGCCCCCGCAAGGGCCTTGGAGCCGCCGTGCACGGGTGAGGAGACGATCGAGCCGAGGTTGCCGCTGCAGGACCAGGGCGAGACGGCGCCCGACTCGAAGCCGGGATTGGTGAGGACGTTGGCCGCCTGAGCGGTGCCCGGCAGGGCGACGGCCCCGGCGAGGGCGAGCCCGGCGGTGCCGAGCAGGGCGAGGAATCGACGCCATGGGCGTCCGAGGGATCTGGTGCGCACGCGATCTCCCTGAAGGTATGGGGGTGTTCGGGAGTGCAGGGGAGTGTGCAGGGGTGCGCAACAAAGTTGGTATGGACCAATCCGCCTGTCAAGGCGACGGGCGGAATTGGTCCATACCGGTGAGGAGAGATTCAGTTTCTTGAGGCGTACCGCCGGACTCGACGTGCTGCCCGGCGCGGCGTATCGCCTAGGGGGCTTCTGATGGATCTCCGTGGGAGAAGGAGCGGCGTTCGGTGCGACGCCGCGGAGATCTATCAGAAGCCCCCTAGTGCTGCAACGCCTCGGCCGCACCCGCAGGCGCCACCTCGACGGCCTCGGCAGGCGCCGGCACGGCAGGCAGCAGCGGCTCGGGCGTCTCGTCCACGCGCTGGTGCGGAAGCGAGACCGCGCGTAGCGGCCGCGGGCCCGACACCACGGTGTAGTCCTGCCCCAGGAACGGCGGCACGATCTCGCCCGGGTCCTCGCCGAGCGCCAACTGCACCGCCGCCCACGGCGCGTTGACGCCGCACAACGACAGCTGGTGGAGTCCGCCGGCCGGGCGGGTGTTGACGTCCATCAGGACCGGCCGGTCGCCGAACATCCGGAACTGGATGTTGGACAGGTAGTGCAGCCCGAAGCCCTCGGCGATCAGACGCGCGGGCTCCAGCCACTGCTCGTGCAGCGTGAAGCCACGGCGACGGCCGTTCTTCGTGCGGCCGATGGCCATCCGCAGGACGTTGTCGGGGCCGGTGAGGCAGTCCACGGACACCTCGGGCTGCTCCAGGCGGGGCATGACCAGCAGGTCGACCGACTCCTCGGACTGCTTCAACGCCTCGACCACCATGTCCAGTTGGACGTACGCGCTTGGGAAACCGCTGAGGTGCATGAGTGAGAACGGGGCCCGGGTGATCATGCGGAAACCGACACCGCCGGCGCCGGACGCGGGCTTGAAGCAGGGCTTGTGTCCGGCCGCCTCCAACTCCTCGACAGCACCGACGAGTTCGTCCGCGGAGCGGGCCCGGTACCACGGCGGCACGGGCACGCCGATCGCCTTCACGGCCTCGTACGCGATCACCTTGTCGTGGAAGACGGCGACGGCCTCCGGCGGCGGCGCCAGCAGTGCGGTGCCGATCGCCTCGAAGTCGGCGCGGTGCGCCACGATGGCCGACTGGTTCAGCCGGGGCACGAAGACGTCGATGCTGCGGCGCTTGCACTGGGCGAGCGCGTACTCGACGTACGCGGCCGGGGAGAGACCCTCCGGCTCCAGCTCGGCGGTGTCGGCGGCGGCCAGCACGGGAGAGTCGGCGTCACCGTGCGTGGCATGGATCTCGACGGCGCGATCGCTGGGATTTCGTCGCAGCTGATCCGTGAAGAACACGTTCTCCGCGTACGTGCGGTTGAGCCAGACGCGTACGCGAGAGACCATGCGAGGCCGCCTTTCACGGTTCGCGGGCAGGGCGGAGCAAGCCCGGCCCGGGCAGGGGGAATGGTGGGTCACCAAAACCGCCCTGCGGAAGGGACGTCCATGGCGGTGGTGTTGGGGCGATCATACGGGTTCTCGGGGGTGCGGCGTGCAACGCGCGTGTTACGGATTTTCCGATCTTGTTCACGTGTGGCGTGCGGTCGGGTAGTGGCGCGCTCCGGCGCAGGTGGCGCCGGGTGTCGACGTGGCGGGCGACCCGATCCGACCTTGAACCGCAGGCGTGAATGTGTTCTCGTGGTGGCACTGGTGTGTTCGTGAGGATGCGGAGCGTGGGCGACGTGAGCGGGGGCGCAAGGTGACGACGACGGCCGGTGACGCAGGGCGACGGGCCGGACCACCCGCCGGACGACTGTTGGCCATCAGCGATCTGCACATCGGATATCCCGAGAACCGCGCCCTGGTCGAGGCCATGGCCCCGGAGTCGGACGAGGACTGGCTCCTCGTCGCCGGCGACGTCTCGGAGAACGTGGCCGACATCCGCTGGGCGCTGAAGACCCTCGCGAGCCGGTTCCGCAAGGTCGTCTGGGCCCCCGGCAACCACGAGCTGTGGACCCATCCGAAGGATCCGGTCACCCTGCGCGGGGTCGCCCGCTACGAGCACCTCGTCGAGCTCTGCCGCGACCTGGGCGTGACGACGCCCGAGGACCCCTATCCGGTGTGGGAGGGGCCCGGCGGCCCGGTGGCCGTCGCACCGCTTTTCCTGCTGTACGACTACTCGTTCCTGCCCGCCGGCTGCTCGACCAAGGCGGAGGGGCTGGCGTACGCGGAGGGCACCGGGATCGTCTGCAACGACGAGTACCTGCTGCACCCCGACCCGTATCCCACCCGTGAGGCCTGGTGCCGGGCACGGGTCGCCGAGACCGAACGCCGGCTCGCCGAGCTCCCGGACGACCTGCCCGTCGTCCCCGTCAACCACTATCCGCTGCACCGGCATCCGATGGACGTGCTGTGGCACCCCGAGTTCGCCATGTGGTGCGGCACCGAGCTCACCGCCGACTGGCACCGCCGGTTCCGCATCGAGACCATGGTCTACGGCCACCTCCACATTCCGCGGACCACCTGGCACGAGGGCGTCCGCTTCGAGGAGGTGTCGGTGGGCTACCCCCGCGAATGGCGCAAGCGGCCGCAGCCTCCGGGTCGGCTGCGGCGCATCCTGCCCAGGGAGGCCGAGGCCGAGTGATCGAGGAACTGTTGCCGGAGTCGGCGGTGGCGGTGGAGGCCTTCGGCGAGGAGGGCGTCCGGGAGTTCGGGGACGGGCCGCTGTACCCGGAGGAGGAGGCGCTGGTGGCGCGGGCGGTCGAGAAGCGGCGCCGCGAGTTCACCGTCGTACGCGCCTGCGCCCGGCGCGCCATGGAGAAGCTCGGCGTGCCCCCGCAGCCCGTGCTGCCCGGCGAGCGCGGCGCGCCGCAGTGGCCGGACGGCCTGACCGGCAGCATGACCCACTGCGAGGGCTACTGCGGCGCGGCGCTCGTCCGGGCCGACGATCTGGCCTCCCTGGGCATCGACGCCGAACCCCACGCGCCCCTGCCCGAGGGCGTGCTCTCCGCCGTCGCCCTGCCCGCGGAGGCGGAGCGGCTCGGCCGTCTGGCCGCGGACCGTCCCGAGGTGCACTGGGACCGGCTGCTGTTCAGCGCCAAGGAATCCGTCTACAAGGCGTGGTTCCCGCTCACCCGTAAGTGGCTGGACTTCAGCGAGGCCGACATCGACATCACCGCCGACCCCGCCGACCCCTCGCAGGGCGCCTTCCGCGCCCGGCTCCTCGTGCCCGGCCCGCTCGTCGGCGACCGTCGGCTCGGCCACTTCGACGGCCGCTGGACCGTCCGCCGCGGCCTGGTGGCCACGGCGGTCACGATCCACCACGCCTGAGGAGACCGACCACCCGTCAGCCTGCCCGGCCGCGGCCCGACGGATCAGGGCGCGGCTGGCACGGTCCCCCGGACCCGAGGCGACCACTCGCAGGCATGCCCGGCCTCGGCCGGGACGGCGAACGGCAACCGGAAGGACCGCTACTCGTCGTCAGCTGGGCACGCATCGGCCGGGACGGCGACCGTCGGCCGGCCGGCGGCCGCCGCGGACCGAGGCCCGACGCCACGGGCCATCACGCCCGGGCGCGCCCGGCGACGTCACGGCGCGGGCGCCGGCTGCGCGGCTGCCGGAAAGAGCGCTGGTCGTCGTGGTCGACGGCGGCGGCCATGCGTCGGCCGGGGCAACGGGCGGTGGACCGAGCCGGGGCGGTACGGTCCACCACGCCCTGAGGGCGAGCGCACGACGGCGTCACGGGCCGGGGCGGGCACGGTCTGGCAGGCCCGCGGCGACGGCCCGCGGCATCATGGGCCGGGGCACCAGTTGTGCAGCAGGCGGAAGAATTCCTCCTCGTTGCCGGCCAGGCCCGCGTCGGCCAGGGCCTGTTCCGCCTCGGCCAGGACGGCGGGTGGGACCACGGGCGGCAGCCGGTCGTACGGGGGTCCGGAGGCGCCGGCGCCCCGGCCGGCCCCCTCGTCGCCGAAGGCGGCTCGTACGGTGTGCAGCAGCCGCAGGTAGGCCTGTACGGCGGTGCGCTCGCGGTCGGTCAGTACGGCAGTGGGCATCGGTCGGCTCTCCCCGCGTCGGCGTCGGCTCCCACGCGCCCTGACGGCGCGTACGCCCCCATGCGGCGGCGCACCCCCCAGCTTGCCGCGCACCACTGACAATCCGGCCGTCCTCCACTTCGGTTCGCCCGCTTAGCGGAGGTGAAACCTGTCCGAAATCCCCTGGGGGAAAGGGGTCCTACGCTGGCGGGAAGGGCTTTCGGCGGACTGCCGTGCGGCCGGTGGAACAGGGAGGCGAGCGGGTGGTCGACGTCCCGCAGCGGCGCCCCGCGCGCGCCGCACGGCTGCGCTCGGTGGGCGACGGAGAACTGGAGCTGCGCCACCGGGTGGTGCACGGTTACCGGCGTGCCTTCCGGATGGCCGGAGAGGGTCCGGCGCTGGTCCTCATCCACGGCATCGGCGACTCCTCGGCGACCTGGGCCGAGCTGATTCCCGACCTGGCCCGCACCCATACCGTGATCGCCCCCGACCTCCTCGGTCACGGGGCCTCCGACAAGCCCCGTGCCGACTACTCGGTGGCCGCGTACGCCAACGGCCTGCGTGATCTGCTGTCCGCGCTCGGCGTGGAGTCGGCGACCCTGGTCGGGCATTCGCTGGGCGGGGGAGTGGCCATGCAGTTCGCCTACCAGTTCCCCGAGCGCACCGAACGGCTGATCCTCGTCAGCGCGGGCGGAGTCGGCCGTGAGGTCAACCCCGCGCTGCGGTTGGTCTCGCTGCCGGGCGCACAACTGGCTTTGTCCGCCCTCCGGCTGCCGGGTGCGCGGCTCCAAGTAGGGCTGGTGATCAAGCTGATGGAGCTGCTCGACACCGATCTCGGCCAGGACGCACCCGACTTGCTGCACCTCGTCGACGCCCTGCCGGACGAGACCTCCCGCAGCGCCTTCATCCGCACCCTGCGTGCGGTCGTCGACTGGCGCGGCCAGGTCGTGACCATGCTCGACCGCTGCTATCTGACGGCCGGCATACCGACGATGCTGCTGTGGGGCGACCGGGACAGCGTGGTGCCGGTGCGGCACGCGTACGGCGCCCATGAGGCGATGCCGGGCAGCCGGCTGGAGATCTTCGAAGGGGCCGGCCACTTCCCGTTCCACAGCGACCCCGCCCGATTCCGCGCCCTCGTCGAGGAGTTCACCCGGACGACGGCCTCGGCCGACTGGAGCCGCGACCGCTGGCGCGAACTCCTGCGCGAGGGCCGTCCGGGGACGGGCCCGACGGGGCTGCCGGACGGTGCGGGAGAGGATCTGCGCGAGGCGAGCGAGCGCAGCGCCACCTGACCGGCGGACCTGACCGGGTGCCACTGCCCACCGGACCCCGACCCGGCGGGAGGTCAGTTCTGCGGCCCCAGGTAGCCCAGCGACGCCTCGATCCGGCCCGCCAGGTGATCACGCTGTCCGCGGCCCCGCGGCGACGAACCCGGCAGCCAGGTACGGCACTTGCTGGCCAGCAGCAGGCCGAAGCTCTCGGCGTCCCGCTCGTCGGCCAGGTCGAAACGCGTGCGCGCGGCGACGCTGCGGACCGTCGCCTGGAGGTCCGCCCCGTCGCTGAGTAAACGGGCCGCGACCGCGGCGCCCTGGACGTGATGGCCGCAGTGGCCCGCGTTCATGTGCCACAGCTCGTGGCCCAGGATCACCAACTGGTGGTCGGGCGCGGTGCGTTCCTCGATGACGACCAGATCCTGGTCGGCCATGTCCAGCCACAGCCCGCTGGCCGTGTCGGCCGGGAAGGGGGCCATTCGGAAGTGGACGGGGCGACCGCGCCGTCTGCTCATCCCGTCGCACAGGGCGGTGTACAGCTCGGCGGGCGCGGCGGGGGCCGCGAGGGTCAGTTCCGAGACCAGTTCGCCGCTGAGGCGGCGCATTTCCTTGGCGATGTTCACCCTTCTCCCCCGGATCACGACTCGGGCCGCTTCACGCTCTCCAGCAGCATGTCCAGCCACTCGGCGACCTTGTCGCGGTGCTGGTCGGTGGGCAGTTGCGCGGCCCGCCACGCGATCCCGCGGACGCCGTGGTCCTGGAGCAGCCGCTCCAGCGGGTCCTCGGCGGCCGCGGCCGCCTCGCGTGCGGCGAGCTTTTGCAACAGCTCCTGCTCGGTGTGCTGGAGGGCCCCCGCGAGCGCCTCCGGGTCCTCGGCCGTCAGGAAGCCCGCGTGCACGCGGAAGAACCGCTGGAGGGCGTCGCAGTGCTCCATCGTGGGGCGCCGGTCGCCGTTGATGAGGGCGCCCGCCTGCTGGCGCGACATGCCGGCGCCGTCGGCGATCTCCTGCTGGGTGTACTTGCGGCCGTTCGGCTTGAGCCGGGTACGGCGCAACAGGTCGAGGCGCTGGAGGAAGCGGGCCTGCACATCGGGTTCGCCGGCGGCGCGGCCGCTCAGCAGGGCCTTGACCACGGACTCCGGGACACCGGAGGCGACGGACAGCCGCCCGGTGCCGAAGACCTCCGCGTGCGGTACGCCGAGCCGGTCGGCCAGCGTGGCGACACGGGCGACGACGGCCGACAGCAGCACCGTCGCCGTGGCGCCCGGAACCTCGAAGCCATCCTCCGACACCGTCAGGTCTCCTAGGTCTCTCACGTCCCTCTCACACAGGCACACGCTCACCGTACAGACGGTCGCCGTGAACTGCGTGGAGAGTAGCGGTTATTTCGAACTCACATCCAGGTCTCGCCACAACTGTGGCCAATTCCAGCCGTCAACGAGCATGGAATGCCACGATAGTTGACATGCGAAGCGTCCGGGCAGCAGGATCGGGGCGCCGCGTGAAGGCCGCATAGGCAAGAGGGGTGACCTCCCGATGGCATATCAGGCAGGAGGGCAGCGGTCCGTACCGCGGCCCGTCCCCGAGAGTCTCGAGGCCCAGGCGTATCTCCAGGACTACGCCACATATCTGGAAGCCGTCCCCTTCCCGTCCGTGGTCCTCGACCACCGCTGGGACGTGGTGCTTTCCAACACCGCTTTCGCGTCACTTTTCCGCGACGTCGGCCCGCATCCGACGGCTCTGCCGGGTGAGAACTTCCTGCGGTTCGTCCTCTTCCATCCCGAAGCGTCCTCGGTGCTCGGCGACCACGAGGCCGGCTGGTGTCTGCCGATGCTCGCCGGTTTCGCGGCGGCGGTGGAGCGCAACGGCCACGATCACGGGCTGCAGGCGATTCGTCGCGACATCGCGCAGGACCCGATCATGGAGGCCGCCTACCGGCACGGGCTGCCGCACTGGATCCGCGCGGTCGGCGAGGGGGCCGTCGAGCACGACGGGGCGGTCCGCTCCCTGCTGCACCCGGACCCGCGCTGGGGCGTCACCGAGTGCCGCATCGTGGGCGACACGCCCAGGACCCTTCAGGACATGGGGTACACCCGGCTGACCATGGTCCTGCGCGACAACCGGCCGGCGCTCGCGCCGCGCAGAACGCGCCCCGCGCGGCGCACCGCGAGCCACCTCAGCGTGGTCCCGGCCCCCGAGGTCTGACGGCCCCCGTGGGCTGACCGGGCACCGTCGGCGTTCAGGTCGCCGACGGCGCCCGGTCGGCGACTCGTCCCCTGCGCCCGCCCCGTGCATCCGCTTCTCAGCGCGGCGCAGGCGCGTCCGTCTTCGTGAAGCGGTCCACGGGAGCGCCCCGCTTCGCGGCCTGGATCTGCTCGTAGACATGGGTGCGCAGTTCGGCGAACCGCGGGGCCACCCGGGTGTGCAACTGGTCGCGCTCCAGCGGCAGATCGACCTTCAGCTGCTCCTGGACGACCGTCGGCGAGGCGGACAGGACGACGACCCGCTCGCCGAGGTAGACCGCCTCGTCGATGTCGTGCGTGACGAACAGGACGGTGATCCCGCGCTGCCGCCACAGGCCCCGCACGAGGTCCTCCAGGTCGGCCCGGGTCTGTGCGTCCACCGCCGCGAACGGCTCGTCCATCAGCAGGACTCGGGGTTCGTAGGCGAGAGCCCGGGCGATCGCCACCCGCTGCTGCATGCCGCCCGACAACTGCCACGGATACGCGGTGGCCGCGTCCGCCAGTCCGACCGACTCCAGGGCGTCGGCGACCAGCTCCCGCCGCCGCGACTTCGACAACCCCTTCTGCTTCAAAGGGAGTTCCACGTTCTCGCCGACCCGCATCCAGGGGAAGAGGCTGCGCCCGTACTCCTGGAAGACGAACGCCATGCCCGGCGGCGGTCCGGTCACCGGCTGTCCCGCCAGGAGCACTTCGCCGCCGGACGGCTCGAGCAGCCCGGCCATGCACTTCAGCAAAGTCGTCTTGCCGCAGCCCGACGGGCCCACCAGGCACACGAGTTCGCCCGCCTCGACCGTGAAGGTCAGGTCGCGCACCGCCTCGACCCGGCGTCCGGAGCCTTCGTAGACCTTCCGCAAGCCGCGTACGTCGAGCATGGACCGCCCTTTCGCGGGGGACACGTCGGTCATGAGGACCGCCGGGTGGATGCGCGCAGACCGTGGTACCAGCCGAGCACCCGACGCTCGACGACCTGGAAGAGCACCGACAGCACGAAGCCCAGCAGACCGAGCACCAGGATCCCGGTCCACATGTCGGGGATGGCGAAGCCCCGTTGGAACTGCACGACGGTGAAGCCGAGCCCGTTGCTCGCGGCGAACATCTCGCTGATGACCATCAGGATGATCCCGATCGACAGTGCCTGGCGCAGACCCGCGAAGATCTGCGGGCTCGCCGCGGGCAGGACCACGTCGCGCAGCCGGGCGACGCCCGTGATGCCGTAACTGCGGGCCGTCTCCGCCATCACCGGGTCCACCGCCCGCACGCCCTCGACCGTGTTCAGCAGGACCGGCCACACACAGCCGCTCGCGATCACGACGACCTTCATGGTGTCGCCGATGCCCGCGAACAGCATGATGATCGGCACCAGGACGGGCGGCGGCACCGCCCGCAGGAACTCCAGGACCGGCTCGCACACCGCCCGCACCCGCCGGTAGGAGCCGATGACCGTGCCCAGCGCGATCCCGACGACGGCCGCTGTTGCGTAACCGCTGACGAGTCGCAGCACGCTCGGCCGGACGTCGGTGCGCAGCCGCTCGCCCGTCCACACGTCGGGAAACGCCTTGAGGATCGCGCGCAGCGGTGGCCAGTACACGTCCGTGCTGCCGTCGGACGCCAGCCACCACGTCGTGACCAGGACGGCCGGCAGGCCGAGCGTGTACAGCAGCCACAGCAGGAACCGCCTCACACCGCCACCTCCTGGCGCACCGACTGATGCCAGGCCAGCGCCCGCCGCTCCACCGTCCGGGCGCCCACGTTGATCAGCAGCCCGAGCACCCCGGTGACGACGACCAGCGCGTACATCTCGGGCACGGCCTGCGAGGTCTGCGCGACGGCGATGCGCGCGCCCAACCCCGGTGCGCCGATGACCAGTTCGGTGGTGATGGTCAGGATCAGCGCGACGGCCGCCGCAAGCCGCACGCCGGTCATGACGTACGGCAGCGCGGTCGGCCACAGCACGTACCGGACGCGCGCCCAGGGGCCGAGCCCGTAGGAGCGGGCGGTCTCCTCGGCGACCGGGTCGACGTCCTGGACGCCGTACAGGACCTGGATCAGTACCTGCCAGAAGGAGGCGTAGACGACCAGCAGGAGGACCGAGCGGAGTTCGGTGCCGTACAGCAGCACCGCGAGGGGGATCAGGGCGACCGACGGGATCGGGCGCAGGAACTCGATGGTCGAGGCCGTCGCCTCGCGGAGATGGGGGACGACCGAGACGAGCACGCCCGTCACGATCCCGGCGCACACCGCTATCGCCAGGCCCAGCGCCCAGCCGGTGAGGGTGTCGCCGAGCGCGGTCCAGAAGGCGGAGTCGGCGAGTTCGTCGCCGAGGGCGCCGGCGATCCGGGTCGTGGGCGGGAAGTAGGCCTCTTTGACCAGGCCGAGCCGCGGCACCGCCTCGCCCAGGGCGAGGAAGGCCGCGAGCCCGGTCCCACCGAGTGCGAGGTTAGCTCCCTTCACGGCAGCAGCTTGTCCAGGTCCGGGGTCGACTTGAAGAGCTTGTCCCGCTCGCCCAGCTTCTCCAGCGCCTCGATCGACGAACGGTTGGCCTCGGCGGGCCACTTGGGCAGGGTCACCTGCGCCAGCACCGACGCCGGGATCTTGGTGTACGTGGTGACGATCTGCCGGACCTCGTCGGGGTGGGAGTCGGCGTAGGCGAGGGACTCGGCGGTGGCCTCCTGGAACTTCTTGACCACGTCAGGGTTCTTCTGCGCGTACTGCGTGGAGGTGAAGTACATGGCGACGGTGAGGTCGGGCGCCACGTCCACCAGCGGCGAGGCGATCTCCACGCCGCCCTGGCTCTTGACGGTGGCGAGCGCCGGCTCGACCACCATCGCGGCGTCGATCTGTCCGCTGTCCAGGGCGGCGGCCATCTGGTCGAAGGCCAGCTCGACGAAGTCCACCTTGTCGGGGTCGCCGCCCGCCTTGCGCACGGACTCGCGCACCGCGGTCTCGTTGATGTTCTTCAGGGTGTTGATGGCGACCTTCTTGCCCTCCAGGTCCTTCGCGGACTTGATCGGGCTGTCCTTCTTCACCGTGATCGCCCCGAAGTCCTTGCCCTGGACGCCCGTTGACGCGATGCCGTTCGAAACGGTCTGCACGGGAACGCTGTTGGACTGGGCGACCATGAGCGAGGTCATGTTGCTGAACCCGAACTGGAACTGGCCGCTGACGACTCCGGGCACGATGGCCGCGCCGCCCTGCGCCGTGGTGATCGACAGTTTCAGGCCGTGCTTCTCGTAGAAGCCCTGTTTCACGCCCAGATAGACGGGCGCCACGTCGACGATGGGGATGAGGCCGAGTTTGACGGTCGTGACGCCTGTGGACGACGAACTCCCGGTGGACGTACCGGAGTCGTCGGACGAGCCACAGGCCGCCGTGACGAGCAGGATGGTGCCGGTCGCGAGACCGGCGAGCAGACGACGCAAGGCTCCTCCTGTGCAGACAACGGGTTCCGACAGGCTGTGCGCACACCGCACAGTAGTGCTCAATTGGCGTGCAGGGAACGTAGAGCCCGCCGTCCGACGGGGTCAATGGGCTTGGCTGACGAAATTGTTGACAGTTGGGAGGGCGGCATGTCCGGCGCGGCCCGAGAACCGCACTTCGTGAGGTCCTTCGAGCGGGGTCTCGCGGTCATCCGCTCCTTCGACGCCGAGCATCCCGAACGCACGCTCAGCGAGGTGGCCCGCGCCTGCGGCCTGACCAGGGCGGCCGCCCGACGCCTCCTGCTCACCCTCGCCGATCTGGGCTATGTGCGCAGCGACGGACGGCTGTTCCGGCTCACCCCGCGCGTGCTGGAACTCGGCTACGCCTACCTGGCGGGCCTGACGCTCCCTCAGGTCGCCGAACCGCACCTGGAGCGACTCGTCGCGCAGGTCAAGGAGTCGTCGTCGCTGTGCGTCCTCGACGGCGACGACATCGTCTACGTGGCCAGGGTGCCGACCGCCCGGATCATGTCCGCGGTCATCACCGTCGGCACCCGCTTCCCCGCGCACGTCACCTCGGTGGGCCGGGTCATGCTCGCCGCACTGCCGGAAGCCGAGCTCGAAGTCCGGCTCGCCCGCACGGAGTTGCGCCCGCTCACCGCGCGCACGCTCGTCGCTGCGGACGCTCTGCGGGCGGAACTGGCACGGGTACGACGGCAGGGATACGCCCTCGTCGACCAGGAGTTGGAAGAGGGGCTGCGGTCGGTGGGCGCCCCGGTGCGCGGCCGGGACGGCACGGTGGTGGCCGGCGTGAACATAGCCGTCCACGCCGGCCGGACCTCGGCGGCCTCGGTCCGCCGGGAGCTGCTCCCGCCACTGCTGACGGCCGTGGCACGGATCGAGGCCGATCTACGGGTCACAGATCCAGCACGAGCTTCTTCCCCCGACACCGGGACACACAGATCATCATCGTCTCCCCGGCCTCCCGCTCCTCCGGGCTGAGGACGGAGTCCCGGTGCTCCGGCTCGCCCTCCAGCACATCCGTCTCACAGGTGCCGCAGGTGCCCTCCGCGCAGGAGTAGAGCACCTCGACACCGGCCGCGCGCACGGTGTCCAGTACGGAGACGCCCGGCGCGACCGTCAGGGTGTGGCCGCTCTGCGCGAGCTCGACCTCGAACTCGCCGTCCTCGCCCGCCGGTTGCTCCTTGGCCTGGAACCGCTCGACATGCAGCGCACCGGCCGGACAGCGCTCCTCGACGGCGTCCAGCAGCGGCCCGGGGCCGCAGCAGTAGACGAGGGTCCCCTCGGGCATTGTGCCGAGCACGGAACCGAGGTCGAGCAGGCCGGTCTCGTCCTGCGGGGCCACCGTGACCCGGTCGCCGTAGCCCGCCAGCTCCTCGGTGAACGCCATGGATGCGCGGGTGCGGCCGCCGTAGAGCAGGCTCCACTCGGCGCCCGCGGCCTCGGCCGCCGCGAGCATCGGCAGCATCGGGGTGATCCCGATGCCGCCCGCGACGAAGCGGTAGCCGGGCGCCGGACGCAGCGCGAAGTGGTTGCGCGGGCCGCGCACCCGGACTTTGTCACCCTGCCGCACCTGCTCGTGCACATGCGCGGAGCCGCCCCGCCCGGCGGGCTCGCGCAGCACCGCGATCCGCCAGACGGCGCGGTCGGCCGGATCGCCGCACAGCGAGTACTGCCGCTCCAGACCCGGGCCGAGCACGACGTCGATGTGGGCGCCCGGTTCCCAGGCCGGAAGCGGCTCGCCCAGCGGATGGCGCAGCGTGAGGGCGAGCACGCCGTTCGCCGCGAACTCCCTTCGGTCGACGACGAGTTCGTCTTCGTACACGTCGCTCATGGCGTGCTTCCTCGCGGTTCGGTTCCTCGCGGTTCGGTTTCCTGCGGCTCGTGTGCTTGCGGCTCGTGTCCTTCGGGGTGGCCGAGCATCCACTCCCACATCTCGATCGGGTCCTGTGAGGCGTGCTCGGCGCCGCAGTGACAGGTGCCGTGCAGGACATCGGTGCCCGGCAGCCAGTCGACGCGGTAGATCTCGCCCGTCGGGGAGCTCAACTGACCTGCTCCATCGGCTTGTCGCCCTGCTCCACCAGCCGGGCGAGGATGCGGCGGGCGGCCAGGCCGCCGGTGTCGATGTTGATGCTCAGCTCCTGGTAGCCGGCCCGCTCCGAACCGAGGGTCCGCTGAAGGAGGTTGAGGGCGTCGACGTCCTGCATGACGACCGTGTGGTTGTTGCCCCGCAGGAACTCGGTGACCTCGTCGTCGTCCGTCGCCCAGTCCCGCGAGACCATCCAGAAGTCGTACACCTTGCCGTCGTCGGACGGTGTGATGGCGTACGTGATCTCGGTGTGGAAGCCGTTCGGGTCGCTGCCGTCGGCCTCGGGCAGCACTCCCACCGGTGCGATGCGGCTGTGCAGCAGGTAGAGGCAGGGCGCGTGGTACTCGATGTCCTGCCAGCGGGTGATGCGGCCCTCGATGCCGGTGGACCTCGCGTAGAAGGGCGGGCACTCGGCGTCGTCCATGTGCCGGCTCACCCGCACGATGCCGGCGCCCTCGTCGACCTCGGTGGTGATCGGCGTCTCCGCGACCTCCGGGGTGCCGATGTAGCCGCCGTGCAGGTAGGTCTCGTGGGAGAGGTCGAGGAGGTTGTCGACGAGCAGACCGTAGTCGGCGTCGATGGGCTCCATGCCGCGGACGGTCGTCCAGCCGGGGGAGTCGAGGTGCCGGGCGCGCGGGATGGTCTGCGGGTCGGCGAGGGCCGGGTCGCCTATCCACACCCACACCAGGGCGTCCTGCTCGACGACCGGGTAGGCGGTGACCCGGGCGGTGCGCGGGATGCGTTTCTGCCCCGGCACGTACACGCACGCGCCGGTCGTGTCGTACGTGAAGCCGTGGTAGCCGCACACGATGCGGTCGCCGTCGAGCCGGCTCTCGGAGAGCGGGAACCGGCGGTGCACACAGCGGTCGTGCAGCGCGACGGGCGTCCCGTCCTCCTCGGTCCGGTAGAAGACGAGCGGCTCACCGAGAATCGTCCGGCCGAGCAGTTCCTCGCGCCCGACCTCGTGGCTGTAGGCGGCGACGTACCACTGGTTCCTGGCGAAGGCGGTCGTGTGCGGCATGGCTGCGGCTCCCGTCGTTGGGTGATGGCGACATCGTCCGGAAGGGCGTCGCGGCACCGCAATACCTCTTCCGCCTCACGGAAGGGGCTTGGGAAACTGCCTGCTCAGGGCGGGTGCTCGCCTGTGGGAAGTATCGACTGTTGCGCCGCGGACTGTCTACGTCGGCCACAGGCAGCCCGAAAACCCTGCCGCAGGCGAGGTCCAGGAGGGAGATCCGGCCCCCGCCGAAGAGCCTGACCGAGACAAGTTCCAGCACAGAACGGCGCCCGCGCAGCCGCGCTTCCGAGCGTCCTCCGAAGGCCGGCTCCACCTGACCACGTACGACTCGACCAGGGAGACCATGAGCAACGACACCGGAGCCATCACCCGCCGACGCCACTGCGTCACCTTCCGAAACGCGGACAGGGAAGTCCTCCGCCGGACCTGGTCTCAGAGCCCAGACCCCCCACATGACGCGGGAATCCGCGGTTCACCCCCGCGTCCGCGGGGGCGAACCGCCGTTCTTGACCGCCACGAGGAAGTCGGGACAGTGCTCCCCGCGACGACGGATTCCGCTCGCTGGTACGTCTCGAGGGTGGCGTGCACCCGTGTCAGTTCCAGGCTGTGCAATTGATGTTCCAGCCCCACTGAGGGTTGCCCCAGGGGTCCCCGTAGCCGAAGCTCGCTCCGCAGACGCGTACCCAGTACCCCGGACCGTTGTAGTGGGTGTGCTGGGTGGTCCAGCGGGAACCGCCGGTCCAGGTGTCGCCTCGGTACGCCTGCCAGGGCCAGTGCCCGTTGCCGGCGGTGGTCGAAATGTCGACGTAGACCTCGTCGCTCTCGTGGTACAGGTACGCCTCGCCCCACGCCCAGTCATGGAGCAGCCCATCGGAGCCGTAGTCGAGGTACACGTGCATACGGACCTGGCTGACGAGTCCGTCGGGACTCCAGGTGACCCAGGGAGTGGTCCATTCGTCGGCTCCGGCGATCAGCCCGGTGGTGTTCTTCGGCGTCGCTCCCTCCTTGATCCTCTGTGCGGCGGCCGGGGAGATCTGTTTGGGGGGTGCCGTCACGTGCCGGGGCTTCACCGGGCCAGTGGTGTTCTTGCCCGGTTCGGAGGAAACGACGACCGGTTCTCCGGCCGACGACGGATGCGCGGTGGCGTTGCCGGCGAGCGGTAAGCCCATCATGCCCAAGGCCGCCACGACAACGAGAAGTCTTCTACCCAGCATGGAAGGTCTCCTTTGCTTTTCCCGGTCTCTTTGTTCCCTGCGGATCGCAGGGACCCAATCGTGCTTTGGGGATGCGGGAAGGAGTTGTGCTTCCGTGCGAGATTGCTTGTCCTACAGTGCAGACTTCGCCTGTCGAGCGACTTCGTGTCGGAATTCTCGCGGAGTCATGCCGTAGGCCCTGCGGAACGCTCGGCTGAATTCGGCCGGCACCAGCAGGCCCCATCGTGCGGCGATGGCACTGATAGGCCGTCCGCTGAGTCGCGGGTCGGCGAGATCGGCACGGCAGCGTTCCAGGCGACGCCGCCGGATGGTCGCCGCGACCGTCTCCGACTCCGCACTGAACAGCAGGTGGAGGAACCGAACGGAGATGTTGTGATGCGCGGCGATCTGTAGCGGCCTCAGATCGAGGTCGGCGAGGTGATCTTCGATGAAGGCGTGAATCCGGGTCGACAGAACCTGTCGGCGGGTTTCGGACGGCAGCAGGTGCTCGGCGTCGAGATGCTCGGACAGAAACATGGCGGCCAGGTCCACCGCGATCGTTCCCAGGCGGTAACTCCCGGCCGGGTGCATTTCTGCGGCGCCGCCGACGACGGTCTCCAGGTACTGACACAACAGACGTCCCGTCACCCCTTGTGGAGTCAGACGCCGAGACAGCAGACTGTCGGCCTTCTGGGCCGGCAGGGGCAACAAGCTTTTCGGCAACCGCAACAACGTCGCCCTTCCGACACCGCCCTCGTCGGGGATGTCTGAAGCCATCGGGTACGAGGTGTCGAAGAGGACCAGGCTGCCGGTGTGTATCACGGTTTCCTGGCGTCGCTGGCTCACCCGCATCGGACTCCCGTGCACCAGCGCCAGTTGGTAGGTCTCGGGATCCGCGCGCCGAATGTGCCTCGACGTGCGCTGAGCCGCGAGAGGGGAGAAAGAGAAGGTCGTGACCTGTACCTCGCCAAGGTTGACCGCCTGAATGTGCGCCCGGAAGTTGTGGGCGTGTGCGCTGGTGAGCGAGTAGGGGGCGATGTTTCGCCCTACGACGTCGGCATACCAGGGAAAACGGTCAGGCGTGGGGAGTCCTCCGCTCGACAGCGACACCGATGCGTCTGCGGCCTTTCCGGACGGCTCGGACACCACGCCATTTTGGGGATGACGGAAGCTGGGTGACCAGGCGATCGTCGGCCATGTTCGCTCAGCGCCGCTGAGAACGGGCGCGAAACGACCCGTTGACCATCTCGTGCCAGAGGGACACGGTACGGTCCCACGCTGCTGCGGTCGTTTCGATCAGCAGGTTCGCCACGCGTGGTTTCGAGAAACCGGCGCTGCTCAGCCGGCTTCTCGGGGCTGGCGACGGTATCGAAGAGCAACTGGTGGACGCGGCCGAATTTTCCGGCGCCGAAGACTTCGATGCGCTTGCGGGGGTTCGCTCTGCCCGTTCCGGTGGTACCCGATCTCCAGCAGGATGGCGGCCTTGCCGTTGTGCCGGGTCGTTTGGGCGACAACCTTTCAGATCGGCCATCGACGACTTATCAGTGGCCACACTGCAAGACGCACTGAGCCGTCCTCACGTCGCCCAGGGTGGTCAGCTGATTCCTTCAAGCCGGCTGAGGGTCCCCATGGCCTGGATGGCGCCAGGGGTATCGAGGGGGAGACCTCCTTCCACGATCGTGACGTCCACGCTTTGCAGGGCAGGAGCCCTGGGCCGGGCTCGGTACACAGGGTGATCGTTCGGGCCCGAGACGAACTCGGCGACCGCGGCTGTCTGGGCGTGTGGCTCAGGCAGACGGCATCGCACGAAGTCCGCGAGGCCGGCCGGCTCCACCACAACGAACTCCTGCTGGGGTTCTACTCCAGCCGTAGATCGTTATGTGCCCTGGTCTTGGGGCTGTCTGCCACTGGTCGGAAACTCAGATGGCCTCAGCGCACGATCTGGGTAGAGTCGGGCAATGCCCGAGCTGCAGCGGCTGCATGCCGGCCACGCCCCGGCGGTCCTGGCCTTCGAGCTGGCGAACCGCACCTACTTCGCCGCCTCGATCTCCGACCGCGGCGACGACTTCTTCGACCGGTTCACCGACCGGTACAACGCCTCGCTGGCCGAGCAGGAGGCCGGCATCTGCGCCTTCTACGTGCTCGTCGCCGAGGACGGCTCGGTACTCGGCAGGTTCAACCTGTACGACTTGGAGGACGGCACTGCCAGACTCGGCTACCGGGTCGCGGAGCGGGTCGCCGGCCGCGGCGTGGCGACCGCGACCGTCCGGGAGCTGTGCCGGATGGCGACAGCGATGCACGGCCTGCTCACACTGCGGGCGGCCACCTCGCACGACAACGCCGCGTCCCAGAAAGTCTTGGCCAAGGCCGGGTTCGTCTCGGTTGGCCCTGCCGCCCCGGCCGATCTCGGCGGCAAGTCCGGCACTTGGTACCAGCGCGACCTCCCGCCATGGACGGGGGGGACCGAGCGGTCCGAAAACGAGACGGCGGCGGGTTGAAGTACCGGGTCGGGCCCTCCCGGCCATGACCGACCCGCAACCGGCGCATCCAGCCCTGCGGCTTGAGGACGATGTCGTGGACGGCCCGCAATGTCGTCCGGGAGATGCCTGCCTCTTCGGCGGTCTGCCGTTCGCCGGTGTGGTGCAGCGGGCCGCCCGCGAGCTCGGCGAAGTTCAGACGCGCCCGCAGTACCCGCAGGCGGTGCGGCCCCGCTCTCCGCGCCAGGCCGTCGTCTCGATACGGTCGCGCTGGGCAGCGAGAACCTCGTACGCGTCGTGCCGGGAGCCCAGCGCCCTGGTCGTGCCGACCGCTTCCGAGGCACTGGACCACACCCCGCGGACGTAGCTGAGCGCGCGCGACTCGCCAGAGCGCTGCAGGGCCGTCTCGGCCTCCAGGCGGGCCGGCGGGGCGCCGAGGCAGTGGTGGAGGCCGGCGGCGAAGGAGAGACGGTCGGGGCCGCCGGTGCGGGTGATGTCGTAGCGGTCGGGGTCGGTGAAGACCTCGGGGCCGCGGTTTGCCGCCGCCGGCAGGAGCAACACCGTGTTGTCGGCCGGCATGCGGTGAACGCGGGCCGTCGCGGTGCGGGCGAGGGTGACGGTTCGCGAGCGGGAGGGCCCCGTGGGGCTGCCCGCCTCGCTGAGGACGACCAGGGTCTTCCCCACGACCGCCAGGACCAGCGTCTCCTGCACGGTGAACGTCCCGGTGGTCGCGGTGACCGTGGCGTGCCACGAGGCGTCCCCGATGCCCGCAGAACCGTGCGCCACCACACGCTCCGTGCCGGTCATGCCGTCGCTCCAGCCGATGGCGAACTCGGCGCACCCCGACAGCACGGCCGCCGCCTGCCGAAGGTCCTGGCGTGCACCGGCGCCCGGCAGCCACCGCACGACCTCCTGGAGGAACGGCCCGCTCTGGCTCTGCGCGAAGGTGACCCTGGCCTCGACCGCGCCGGCGCGGGTGCTGCGGTAGGACTCCAGGGAGTTGAGCGCATCGAGGCAGTCGGGACGGTCGGAGCGGGTGGGGGGATCGTTCTGCAGCACGGTCTTCACGTAACCGGAGGGCAGTTGACCGGTCGTCAGCAGGGCGGAGGACAGCGCGGCGGAGGTCGGGGGCCTGGGCGCAGCGGGGGCGCCGGGAGCTTTCGTCCCGGGCGTGGCACGGTCGCCGGATCCGCCTCCGCTGCTGCCGCCGGATCCGCGGCCGCCTGAGGCGCCGCCGGCTCCGCGCGTCGCGGTGGGACCGCTCGCTCGCGCCGAGGGGGACGACGATCCGGCCGAGGCCTTCGGCGACGCGGACGGGGAGCCGGAGACGGCCGGTGACGCGGTCGTGGCCGTCGCAGTCGAGGCGGTGTCCGGCGAAGTGGACAGCGACGGCCGCGTCGGCACGACGGTGTCCGCCGACCGGTCGCCTGCGTCGCCGCACGCCGTGAGGACGGCGGCCAGCAGCGTTGCCACGACCGGCACGGCGACCGACCGGCGTCGACCGGCGGCCCTGGTCGGCACGGCGGGGGTCCGGCTCACAGATGCCTCCTCGGAGGGTGGGGCGGGTCAGCGGCGGTAGCGGGAATACAGGTCGCAACGGAGGACGGACGCGACCAGCGCGTCGCGGTCCACCGGGCCGGTCAAGTCGCGCAGGAGTACGGCGGAGGCGGAGCGCAGAACGGTGTCGTCGAGGCCGCCCAACAGGTCGGCCGTGTCGCGCCGACGCTCCGGGTCGGTCCAGACGACGGTTCCGCCGAGGGTCAGCGCGCGGCACACGAGGGCGGTGTCCGTGCGCAGTTGCGGCGTGCGCTCCGCCGCGGGCGGGAGGACGGGGAGTTCGCCCAGGGGGACGGTCTCGTCGCCTCCGGCGGCCGCCGAGCCCGGCCGGACGGTGACCGTCGCCGGGGGACCGGAGGACCGGCCGGCCGAGCTCGCCGACGCCCCGGCGAACCGGCCGCCGACCGTGGCCCACCCGGCCCCCGCCGCGACGACGACCCCGGCGACCACGAACACCGCCACCGGCGGGAACCGACGTACGGCGGCGCCTTCTGCGGGGCGGCGGCCGGGTGCGGCCTCTGTTCCCGCGGTCTGTTTCTGTCGGCCGGCGAGTGCCGACTCGGTGGCGGTGGTCGGTGCCGGCTCGGGCGGGAGCCGGGGTGTGGTGGTGCTTTTTGAGGGTTGTTGGGCGGGCGGTGCCGCTTCGGGCGGGAATCGGTGTACGGCGGTGCTTTCTGCGGGGCGGCGGCCGGGCGGCTGCGTTGTTTCTGCGGTCTGTTTCCGTTCGCCGGCGAGTGCTGTTGCGGTGCAGGTGGTCAGCGGCGGCCCGGGCGGGATTCCGCGTGCGGTCGCGCCCGCCGTGGGGCTGCGGTCGTGCGGTGCCTCCGCCGCCGGCGTTCGTCCCCGGGCCCTTGTGAGGACGGCCGACCAGGCGATGGGGGTCAGCGCGCCGCAGACGGTCACTGCGAACCCCGTCGCCCACCAGGGCGTGTCGATCACGCTCCAACGGATGTCCGGAGTGGCGCGGGCCGCCGTGAGTCGGGCGAAGAGGAACCAACTGCCCAGCGGGACGGCCGTCATGAGCCCGGACAGGACGACGGCCGCGGCGCACGCGGGCGCCGAGCGGGGCCCGGTGACCGCGGCCCGCGCGGCTCGGGCGAGGGCGGTGGTCCACAGGCCGAACAGCGCCCCGCCGATCATCAACGACGTGGCCAGGGCCAGCACTTGTGCGCGCGGGGCGTCGGCGAGGGAGAGCGCCGCGGCCAGTCCGTCGGCTGTCCCGGTGTCCCGCAGCCAGTCGCCGGCCGCGCGGCCGGACAGCTGGCTCCCGACGAGGACGCCGAGCCCGAGCGCGGCCCCGGCCGACGCCGGACGCCGTCCGCGGGCGTCCCGGTGCCCCACCGCGACGGCCCGCCACCACGCCACGGTCGTCACCCCGGCCACCGCCCAGCCGACGATCAACCCCGTGAGTGTGTAGGCGAGTTGGACCTGAGTGGGCATCAGGGACACGACCAGCAGGGCGAGGTCGGTGAAGAGCAGGCCCGCGGCGAGTCCCGTCGTCAGGCATGCGGAGGCGGACAGTCCCCACGTACGTGCCGGGTCGGCCAGTACGTCGAGTCGGGCGGCGGCAGTGGGGTGGCTGGCGAGGCCCGCGGCTCGCAGGAGCCGGCCGCGGCGGTTCTGCGGGAGGTCGGATCCGAGGTGGTCGGCGGTGGCGCCCACCGGCGCGCGCGGATCCGCCTCCGCACCGAGATCGGCGTCGTGCTCCCGGACGCGCAGCACCGCGCACAGGGTCAGCAGGAAGATCACCAGCACGACCGTCATCCGTGCCAGCAGGTCCATGCCGAGGAGGCCGGGGTTCAGCACCAGGGCCGCGCCCATCGGCAGGGTGACCCCCATGAGCAGGATCCACCAGGCCGCGGCGGCGAGCCGTACCCGGCTCACGTCCCGCAGGCGAAGATGGGCCAGTTCGTGGCGGAAGATCGCCTCCACCTCCCGGTCGGCCAGGTTGAAGACGTTCGAGTCGGCCACGATCCACGGCCTGCGGACGGTGCCCGACGCCCGGGCCCGGACGCCGACGCGCCGCCTGCGCACCCACAGCGTCGGCCGGGGGCCGCCGCCGGCGTCGTCGCCGTCGGGCAGTACGGCGGTCAGGCGTGCGGCGAGGGACGAGTCCTCGTCGGCCTTCGCCGCCGCCCACCGCCACAGGTTCAGCCGGCGTCCGGCGGCCCGGCCGAGCAGGGCGAGGGCCAGCAGGGCGAGCGGCCCGCACAGCACCACCGCCGACTGGGCCAGCCGGACGTCGTTGACACAGCCGGTGAAGCGGGACAGAACCGCGTCGGGTGAGGCGGCGACTGCGGTCTCGGGGGTCTCGGGGACGGGCAGACAGGCGAGTTGGGCCCCTTGCCAGTTGCCCCGGCCCAGGACCAGCCACCACCACGTGGCGAACGTGGCGCCCGCGGCGGCCACGAGGACCAGCAGCACCAGCCGGGTGGTGGTGGGCAGCGGCAGCGGGCTGGAGACGAGCGCGCGGGCGACCTCGCGGCGGTCGGTGGCGGGCGTGGCGGCGCCCGGCGCGACTCTCACGACGGCGGCGTGTCGGCGGACGCCTGCACGTCGCCGGTCTGCGCGCGGGCGTCCGCGCCGGCCTCCGGGACCGCGGCGCTCGCCGACTCGGCCTCGGGCCGTACCACGGCCACCACGATGACGTGGGCGCACGCTTCGGCCTGGGCCGACGACAGGCCGACGGCCCGACTCCGGGCCAGGGCCCACTCGGTGAGTTCCTGCCGTGTCACGTCGGAGAGTTCCGGCACGGCGCAGGTCAGCGCGGCGCGTCGGCCCTCGGCCTCGGCTCGGCTCGCTCGCCGTCGCCGCCACCACCGGGACAGTCGGCTGCCGCCCGCCCGGATGCGTCCGGAGGCCAGGTCGGCGAGGATCTGCGCGACCACGGCCACCAGGACCGGCAGCAGGACGAGCGTCTGGATGCCGTCGCCCAACGGGTCCCCGGCCGGCCGGTGCAGGGGCTGCGGGGGGTAGGGCCGAGCGAGGTAGACCCGACACGTCTCGTCCAGCTTCTCCAGTTCGGCCGGCGCGACGCTGCGGACCACGTCCCGCAGGACGTCCTGCCCGTTGCGTGGGTGCATGAGTTCCTCCCGTGGGGACATCGGGACATCGGGACATGGAGACATCGGGACATGGGGAGACAGGGCGTGGGGACGAGGAGGCGTGGCGACGTGGGACGGACCGGTGTCGCGCACCCGCGTCCTGCGGCGGGCTCGGCGGCCCGCCGGGATCAGTCCCCTCCCCGTCCGCGGGCCGGGCGTCGGGTCACGGCGAGGGCGACACCGGCGGCGCACACGAGCACGGCCACGCCGGCGATCGCGGCCGCGGCCGGGGTTCCGCTGTCCGCGAGCTGGTCGCCTCCGGTGCCGCCGGTCAGCGCCGACGGGGCCGGCCCGGCGGACAGCGTCGGCGCGGCGGACGTCGGGAACGAGGACGGTGTCGAGGAGCCGGAGGCGCCGCCGCTCGGTGTCGCCGTGCCGCTCGCGGACACGCTCGGCGTGGCACTGGCGGACGTCGACGCCGACGGCGAGTTCGTGGCAGTCGTCTGTGTGACGACGGCGTACGAGGCCTTGCCGTCCATCAGCACCACCGGGTCGATCAGCGGGCTGGGCTGGACGAGGCCCTGCGCGACGAACTGGAGCGTGGTGGCGGTCGGCACCTCCGGGGCGAGCGAGAGGCGCAGACCGATCCGGGCGTTGCCGGCGGCCGGGAGCGAGCCCACGGAGGGCAGCCCGGCGTCCGTGCTGAGATAACCGCTGAGCGCGGTAGCGCCCGACGTCAGCTCCACCGCCCGCCACACCGACGCGGCCGCGTCGAACCATTCCACGGTGACCTGTTGGGGCGTCAGCAGCGGTGCGGGCGGGGCGAGTCGGATGCCCACGGCGACGATGAAGCTGTCCGTGATGGCCGTGTCCAGGGTGTTGTGGAACACGGTGTCGACGATCAGCGGGGCACCGCCGGGCGACAACTGCCCCGAATCCGGGGCCAGTTCGACGTACGGGGCCACCGGGTCCGCGGCCTGTGCCGGCGCGGCGAAAGCCCCCGATGAGAACAGAAGTGCGGCACAGCCCAACAGGGTGGCGAACAACGCTCTACGGCGCACGTCGACCAGCTCCCCCCGACAGCGCGCCCCCGGCGCGCTTCCTGGCGTGATGCCGGAGAGTTTAAAGGATAAAACACCTAAAGCGATAGTCTCGCTACATTCGGTCAATATTTAACAGAAGTGGGTGTTTTCATCTCTTGTGGCGAAAGGGAACGCACTTACCGGCCACGGGACTTCGGGCAGGGCTCGCGGACCGGGACCAGGTCCGCTTGGTGATTTCTTGGCCTGTCGCACCCCCCACGTACCGGCGACCTTCACACCGGCGTCATCCGACCCTTCCCGGACTTTCTGTGCCCTTGGAACACTCCTTGCGCGCGCACTCCGCACGAACCGGCCGGCAGAACCCTTCTGTACGAGAGGTGCCTCACCCATGTCCGAAGTCAACCGGCGCCGCTTCCTCCAACTCGGGGGCGCCACCACGGCGTTCACCGCCCTTTCCGGCAGCATCGCACGCGCCGCGGCGCTGCCCGCGAACCACCGCACGGGGTCGATCGAGGACGTCGAGCACATCGTCGTCCTCATGCAGGAGAACCGCTCCTTCGACCACTACTTCGGCAAGCTGAGGGGCGTGCGGGGCTTCGGCGACCCCCGCCCGGTCACCCTCGCGAACGGCAAGTCGGTCTGGCACCAGGCGGACGGCAACGGCAAGGACGTCCTGCCCTTCCACCCGAACGCCGACGACCTGGGCATGGCCTTCCTCCAGGACCTCCCGCACGGCTGGAACGACGGACACGCCGCCTTCGACGGGGGCAAGTACGACAAGTGGGTCCCCTCCAAGGGCGCCACGACCATGGCGTACCTGACCCGCGAGGACATCCCCTTCCACTACGCGCTCGCCGACTCCTTCACCATCTGCGACGCCTACCACTGCTCGTTCATCGGCTCGACCGACCCGAACCGCTACTACCTGTGGACGGGCTACACCGGCAACGACGGCCAGGGCGGCGGCCCGGTCCTCGGCAACGACGAGGCCGGCTACAACTGGACGACGTACCCCGAGCGCCTGGAGAAGGCCGGGATCTCCTGGAAGGTCTACCAGGACGTCGGCGACGGACTGGACAAGAACGGCAGCTGGGGCTGGATCCAGGACGCCTACCGCGGCAACTACGGCGACAACTCGCTGCTCTACTTCACCCAGTACCAGACCGCCCAGCCCGGCGACCCGCTGTACGACAAGGCCCGCACCGGCACCGACGCCCGCAAGGGCGAGGGCTTCTTCGACCGGCTGAAGGCCGACGTCAAGGGCGGCAAGCTGCCGCAGATCTCGTGGATCGTCGCCCCCGAGGCCTTCACCGAACACCCCAACTGGCCCGCCAACTACGGCGCCTGGTACGTCGCCCAGGTCCTCGACGCGCTCACCGCGGACCCCGAGGTGTGGGCGAAGACGGCCCTGTTCGTCACCTACGACGAGAACGACGGCTTCTTCGACCACCTGCTCCCGCCGTTCCCGCCGTCCTCGGCCGCGCAGGGCAGGTCGACGGTCGACGTCGGGCCGGACCTCTTCAAGGGCGACGTCAGCCACACCGCCGGTCCCTACGGGCTCGGCCAGCGGGTGCCGATGCTCGTCATATCCCCCTGGAGCAAGGGCGGTTACGTCTGCTCCGAGACGCTCGACCACACCTCGGTCATCCGGTTCATGGAGCGCCGCTTCGGCGTGCACGAGCCGAACATCTCGCCGTGGCGGCGCGCGGTCTGCGGCGACCTGACCTCAGCGTTCGACTTCTCGCACCGGGACACCCGGTCGGTCGTCCTGCCGGACACCGAGGGCTACCGGCCCCCGGACAAGGACCGTCACCCCGACTACGTGCCCGCCCTGCCCGCCCACCCCGTCCTGCCGAAGCAGGAGCGCGGCCGGCGGCCCACCCGCCCGCTCAGGTACACGCCCGGCGTGGACGGCTCGGTGGACTCGACCGCCGGGACCCTCACCCTCACCTTCGCCTCCGGGGCCAAGGCCGGCGCCGCCTTCCTGGTCACCTCCGGCAACCGCGCCGACGGCCCGTGGAGCTACACCACCGGGGCGGGCGCGACCGTCTCCGACACCTGGAACTCGGCCTACTCCGGCGGCGCGCACGATCTGACCGTGCACGGCGCGAACGGATTCCTGCGCGTCTTCAAGGGGGCGGGGAAGGCGGCCGGGAGCGAGGTGGTCGCCCGGCACGTCGGCGACTGCGTCGAGCTCACCTTCAACAACCGCGGCCACGGCACGGCGGAGCTGAAGGTGGCGGACGGGTACGGCGGCCGGACCACGACCGTCAGGCTGCGCCCCGGCGCCGTCCTCAAGCGCACGGTGGATCTGCGGGCGAGCCGGCGGTGGTACGACCTCACCGTCACGTCGTCCGCCGACCCGACGTTCCTGAGGCGGTTCGCCGGACATGTCGAGAACGGCCGCCCCGGCGTCAGCGACCCGGCGATCGTCACGGACTGACCCGGCCCGGAGCGGAGGCCCGCCGCAGACCCTCTGCGGCGCGCCTCCGCTACAGAGCGGTGAGATGTCCCGGTTCGGCCGTCGGCCGGGGCAGCAGCGCGGGCTCGGCCGACGCCGTCTCCGGCCGCAGCGCCAGCACCGCCGCCACGGGGTGGTCCTCGTCGTCATGGACGGCGAGGGGCCCGGTTTCCGGCGCGGCCCGTGAGAGCTGCACCACGCCCCATCCCGCGATCCCCGCTCCGGCCAGCGCGAGCAGCCCGCCCGCCGCGCCGCCCTGGAGCCGCTCGCCCAGCAGCACGAGGCCGATCGCCGCGGCGGCCACCGGGTTCGCCAGGGTCACCATCGCCAGCGGCGCCCCGAGGCCGCCCCGGTAGGCGGTCTGCGACAGCAGCAGCCCGCCGGTCGCGAAGGCGGCGACCAGCAGCGCGACCCCGATCACCTGCACGCTGAGCAGCGGGCCCGAACGGTCCGTCGCGGCCACCGTCACCGTCTGGGTGAGCGCCGAGGCGACGCCCGAGGCGAAGCCGGACGCCGTCGCGTGCCGTAGCCCGGGCTTGGCGCCGGGCCGGGCCAGCAGCCCGATCAGCGCCGTGGTGGCTCCCGCCACCGCGACCGCCTCCGGCACGCTCAGGACGTCCTCGGGAGCCGGCCCCGACGCCGTGACCAGGATCGCGGCCAGGCCGGCCAGGGTGAGGGCGGTGCCCCGCCACTCGGCGGCGCTGACCCGGCGCCCGGCGACCCGGGCGCCCATCGGCACCGCCGCGACCAGGGTGAGCGCCCCGAGCGGCTGCACCACGGTGAGCGGCCCGTACTTGAGGGCGACGACGTGCAGCAGCGCGGCGGAGGCGTTCAGCCCCACCGAGGACCACCAGGACCCGTTGCCGAGCAGCCGCAGCAGGCCCGTGCCGGGATGCCGGGAGGCCAGCCGCTCCTGGGCGACGGCGGCGGCCGCGTAGGCGGCGGCCGAGAAGAGGGACAGGACGACGGCGATCAGTGTGGCGTTCATCCGGCCGCTCCCACCAGGACCGGCTCCTCGGCCGGGTCGAGCGTGCCCGCACCGCTTCCCGCGGTGGTGGCCGGGGTCTTGCGCCGGGGGGCGCGGATCAGCGCGAGCGCGAGTGTGAGCAGGACGCCCGCCACGATCGCGTCGAGCCAGTAGTGGTTCGCCGTGCCCACGATCACCAGCAGGGTCACCAGCGGATGCAGCAGCCACAGCCACCGCCGGCGCGACCGGGTGGCGACGATCATGCCGATCGCGACCATCAGGGCCCAGCCGAAGTGCAGCGAGGGCATCGCCGCGAACTGGTTCGACAGATGGTCCGTCTGCGGCGGGCCGTACACCGACGGCCCGAACACGCGCGCGGTGTCGACCAGCCCCGTCGCCGCCGGCATCCGGGGCGGGGCGAGCGGGAACGCGAGATGCACCGCCAGCGCGGCGGCGGTGACCGCGGCCAGCACCCGGCGGGCCCACACATAGTGGGCCGGCCGCCGCAGATACAGCCAGACCAGGAAGGCCACGGTGGCCGCGAAGTGCACGGTCGCGTAGTAGGTGTTCGCGATCTTGATCAGGGTGTCCCCGTGCATCAGCAGGGACTGCACCGAGCCCTCGCCGGGCAGTCGCAGCCGGCGTTCGAGGCCCCACACGTCGTGGGCGTTGCGGAAGGCCTCGGCGGTATGGCCGGTGGCCAGCTGTCGGCCGAACTTGTAGACCAGGAAGAGCCCTGCGACAAGCAGGAGCTCGCGGACTATGGGCGGCCGCGCCGGTGTGGCCGGCTCCGCTTCTGCAGGCTCGGTGCGGGCATTCATCCCCCGACCCCTTCGCTGACGGTGGTGCGTGTGACGTGGTGCTGCCGCGCTCATGACCCGTGCATACACCACCGATACGATGCCGTACCGATACGCCAGTGTACCGATACGCGGTCGTACCGGTACACTGGCGTATCGATTGACATAGGACACACTGGGGAAGAGGGCTCCCGGGCGGACGGCAGGGACCTCGAGGCGAGCGGCCGAGCGACAGAGCGGCCGAGTGGTCGAGTGGTCGAGCGGCAGAGAAACGAGGCGAAGAGCAGATGACGTCGCAGGCAGCGGACGGACCCGAGCGGGTCTCCGCCACGCGCCGCTCCAAGATCACGCCCGAGCGTGAGCGGGAGTTCTTCGACGCCGTCCTCGACCAGGTCCGCGAGTGCGGGTACGAGGCCGTCACCATGGAGGGCGTCGCCGCCACCACCCGGTGCAGCAAGTCCACGCTCTACCGGCAGTGGAAGACCAAGCCCCAGTTCGTGGTGGCCGCGCTGCGCGCCCGTCGGCAGACCCGGCTCACCGGCATCGACACCGGCTCGCTCGCGGGCGACCTGCGCGAGGCCGCGCGGGCCACCGGCCGCTGGTCCGCCAACGAGACCAAACTGCTGCAGGCGCTCGGCCACGCCGTCACCGGCGACGAGGAACTCGCCCGGGCGCTGCGCGAGGCGCTCATCGACCCCGAGATCGCCGCGCTGCGGGAGATCCTGCGGCGCGGGGTCGAACGCGGCGAGATCGCCGGCGACCACCCGGCGCTGGAGTACATCCCGGTGCAGATGTTCGGAGTGATCCGCGCCCGTCCCGTCATCGACGGGCAGTACGCCGACCAGGAATACCTGGTGCGCTTCGTCGAGGCCGCCGTGCTGCCGGCGCTCGGCCTCACCTGGAAAGCGACATAGGACTCAGGCCGCCGTCCACGGGATGACTGGACGGTGACCTGTAGCGCGCCGCACCGTGGGGACGGGGGCGGCGCGCACCACCGGCCGGGTGGGGCTCCCCTTTGAGCGGAGGGGCCCCCGCCCGGCCGACCGTGTCCGCGCGGGCCGGGTCAGACGTCCTGTCCGCTGCCGCCGCCCGTCGACACCTTGATGCCCTTGGTGATGGTGTCGATGACCGACACGCTCTGGTCGGCGTCGACGCCGAAGCGCAGCACCACCAGCCGCTTGGTGTCCGCGGGCGCCGGGAACGCCAGCGACTCGACGTAGCCGTCCGCGCCCTTGCTCGTGACCGCCTTCCATCGCACCAGGTAGCCCTTCTGCCCGGCCACCGTCACCGCCTTCGAGGCGAGCACCGTGTGCGAGGTGATCGCGCCGTACGTCGTGCCGCCGTAGGACTCCTCGGCGTTGGCTGCGATGTCCGCCTTCGCCACCGCCTCGGCGGTGGCGCCCTTGGTCTCCAGGGCCTCGACGGGCGCCGAGTACACGCCCCCCTTGGTGCAGGTCTTGGAGGTGTCGCCGGGGCACTTGTAGGAGGAGTCGGAGGTTATCTGCGCGCCCACGCTGAGCTCCTGGCCGGTCCAGCCGGCCGGGATGGGGATGCTGATCCCGTTGAGCGCGTCGGTCACCGAACCGCTCTTGATCTTCGGCGCCTCGGACGTCTCCGGCGAGGGAGACGCCCCGCCGGAACCCCCGGAGCCGCCCGAGCCTCCCGACCCGCCGGAGTCGCCGAACGGCCCGCCCCGGCCGCCTGTGCCGCCCTGACCGCTCTGCCCGCCCGGGCCCTGGGCCGTGCCGCCGCCGCCCGAGCCGTCGCCGGCCAGCGCCCACACGCCGACCCCGATGCTGGCCAGGACCGCGACGGCCAGGCCGACGGCTATCCCGGTCCGCAGCCCGCGCCGCGGACCCGTGGTCGGCGCCGCCGGATACCCCGGATACCCCGGATACCCCGGCTGCCCCGGGTACGCCGGATATGTTCCGTCGGCCGGGGTCTGCGCCGGCGGACCCCATACGGCGGCCGAGCCCGCGGCGCGGGTCTGGTCCGTCCATGCCTTGCCGTCCCACCAGCGTTCGGTGGCGGGACCGTCACTTGTCTGCCCCGGGTCGGGATACCACCCGGGAGGAGTCACCTGCGTCATGCCCCCACCGTATGAGGCATCGGTGAAAGCCGGATGAGAGGGAGGGCACTCTCTTGAAATCGGCTCCGGACATCCCGCCACCCGTCCGCCACCCCCGCGCCACCCGCGTGGCGCGAATTGGACGTCAATTCGGTGTGTGTCACTCGCTGTTGACGTCGTGGGGGCACATCCGCAGGCCCGCCAGGGCGTTCCGGACCGTCCCCCGTCACTCGTGGAGGCGGACCTGCCCGGACCGCCCTCCGTGAGGGCCCACGGACGGCTACGCTCGACGTCGGTACGTCGTTCGGGCGACTTGGGGAGGTAGCGGGATGACGGAGGTCAGGCCGGCGGCGGCCGCCTCGGCTTCCCTGTGGGAGCGCGACGAGGAAGTGGCCGCCATCGCACAGGCGGTGGAGACACTCTGCGCCGACACGTCCTCCTCGGGGCACCTGCTGGTGCTCCGGGGCGAGGCGGGATTCGGCAAGACCGCGTTGCTGGCCGAGACACGTCGCATCGCCGAGGACCGCGGCTGCGCCGTGTGGTCGGCCCGCGGCGGCGAGACACTGAGGTCCGTTCCCTTCAACGTGGTGCGGCAGCTGCTCCAGCCGGCGCTGCTGTCCCTGCACCCGGAGGAGGCCCGCGAGTACCTCGGCGACTGGTACGACGTCGCGGGCCCCGCGCTGGGCATAGCGGAACCCGGCGAGGGCCACGCCGACCCGCAGGGCGTGTGCGACGGCCTGGTGGCCGCCGTGACCCGGCTGGCCCGGCGGGACTACCCGCTGGTGCTGCTGATCGACGACGCGCACTGGGCCGACCAGGAGACCCTGCGCTGGCTCTCCGTGTTCGTCGAACGCCTCGACGAGCTCTCCGTCCTGGTCGTCGTGGCCCGCAGGCCGGGCGAGGTGAAGGGCGAAGCCGCCCGCCACCTCGACGCCGTCGGCGAGGCCGCCGGCCGCGCCGTCACCGTCCTCAACGCGCTCACCCCGACCGCGGTCGCCGGACTCACCCGGGCCACGCTCGGCGAGCACGCCGACGCCGCGTTCTGCCGTGAGGTGTGGGCCGTCACCGCCGGCAACCCCTACGAGACCGTCGAGCTCCTCGCCAAGGTCGGCGAGAGCCGACTGGAACCGAGCGAGTCCTCGGCCACCGAACTGCGCCCCCTGAACCGCGCGGCCCGCGGCGGCGGCCTCGTCGACCGCCTGGAGACCCTGGGCATGGAGGCCCACAAGTTCGCCATGGCGGCCGCGATCCTCGGCGCGGACATCTCCGTCGCCCAGGCCGCCCGGCTCGCCGGCCTGGAGCGGGACGAAGCGGTGCGCTGCGCCGAACTGCTGCGCAACGCCCGCATCCTCACCGAACCCGGCCCCGGCGCCGTCCCCGCGGACGACGGCGACCTGGAGTTCGTCCACCCGCTGATCGCCACCGCCGTCTACGACTCCATCCCCGGCGGCCTGCGCACCGCGATGCACGGCATCGCCGCCCAGGTCGTCACCGACGCCGGCAAGGGCCTCGCGGCCGCCTCCCGGCACCTGCTCCAGGTCCACGCGGACGGCGACGAGGAACTCGTCGAGCAACTGCGCGAAGCCGCCCGCGAACACCTGGCCGTCGGCGCCCCCGACGCGGCCCGCCGCTGTCTGGAACGGGCCCTGAAGGAACCGCCCGCCCCCGAGGTCCACGCGCGCGTGCTCTACGAACTGGGCTGCGCCACCCTCCTCACCGCGCCCGCCCGGACCATCGAACACCTGCGCACGGCACTCGCCACCGTGCCGGGCCTCGGGGGCGACGTCCGCGTCGACGCCGTCTACCGCCTGTCCCAGGCGCTCCTGCACAACAACCAGCTGGAGGAGGCCGTTCGCACGGTCGAGGCGGAGGCCGCCCGGCACGCGCCCGGACCGGCTCGACTGCGGTTGCAGGCCGTGCAGTTCATGTGGGAGGGCGTCCACGCCGGCGAGGCGACCACCCCGCGCCGTTCGGAGCGGCTCGCCGAGCTCGCCGCGACCTGCGCCGGCCGGGACAACGCCGAACGCGCGCTGCTCATCCTGCGCGGCTTCGACGCCGTGACCCGCGGCGAGAACGCCGAGGAGGTCGCCGAGTTCTGCGACCGCGCCCTGGTCAACGGCAGCCTCGCTCCCGGGCTCGGCTGGACCGACCAGGAGTGGGGCATCGAGCTGCTCATGATGCTGGCCAGCTCCTACGCCTACACCGACCGGCTCGACCGTGCCGTCGCCCTCTTCACCGAGGCCCTGCGCACCTATACGTCCTCCGGCTGGAGCGGCGGCCACCTCGCCCTGGCCCACGCCTACCTGGGACTGGGCCTGCGCCGCCGGGGCCGTCTGAAGGACGCGGAGGAGTCCCTCAGGGAATCCCTGCGGGTCGCCGAACGCGTCGGCCGCGGCCTGCCCCTCTACTGGTCGGCCACCTGCAACCTCGTCGACACGCTGCTGGCCCGCGGCCATGTCGCCGAGGCCTGGGAGATCGCCGAACAGTACGACTTCGCCCCGCCGTACCCGTCGACGATCGTGCTGCCCGACCCCCGCTCGGTCCGCGGCCGGCTGCTGCTGGCCGTCGGCCGCGTCAAGGACGGCATCAACGAACTGGAGGCGGCCGAGAAGGCGGCCGCCGTCCGCGGCCACCTCAACCCGGTGATGGTCCCGTGGGCCGTCGACCTCGCCCGGGCCCTGGCCGTCGAGGACCCGGCCCGTGCGAACCGGCTCGCGACCGAGGCCCGCCGCCGGGCCGAGCGCTTCGGCACTGACACGGCGATCGGCGAGGCCCTGCGCTGCGCCGCCGCCCTGGAGACCGGACAGCGCGCGGTCCGGCTGGCCCAACAGGCCGTCACCTACCTGGAGTCCTCGCCCTGCCAGTACGAACACGCGGCCGCCCGCGTCGAGTACGGCATCCTCTCCCGCTCGGTGTCCGAACTCGGCCGGGGTCTGACCCTGGCCCGGTCCTGCGGCGCGGACGGCCTGGCGGACAAGGCACAGCAGGCCCTCCAGAGCCTGGGCGCGCCCCAGGTGGGACTCGTCCCCGGACAGACACGGAGGTAGCGGTCGGACAGGGGCAGGGACGACGGCGTCCGCTTCCGGTCCTGCGCCCCGTGCGCGGGACCGGAAGGCGGGATCCCGCTCAGCCGGTCCCGTCCTCCCCGTCCCTGTCCCCGTCGACGGGGACGTCCACATCTTCCTCCGCCAGTACCCGCTGGGCCGTCGCGAAGGCCGAGTTCGCGGCCGGGACCCCGCAGTAGACGGCCGTCTGGAGCAGGACGGCGCCGATCTCCTCCGGCGTCAGCCCGTTGCGCCGAGCCGCCCGTACATGCATGGCCAGCTCGTCGTAGTGGCCGTGCGCCACCAGCGCGGTCAGTGTGATCATGCTGCGCTCCCGGCGGCTGAGCGTCGGGTCGGTCCAGATCTCGCCCCAGGCGTAGCGGGAGATGAAGTCCTGGTAACGCGCGGTGAACGTGTTCTGCCGGGCCTGTGCCCGGTCCACATGCGCGTCGCCGAGCACCTCGCGCCGCACCGCCATGCCCCGCTTCGCCCCGCCGTCGAGATGAGCCCGCAGCGCGGTCAGCACCGCTTCCGGGCACTGGGCGGGCGCGAGATGCGCGGACCCCGGCAGCTCGACCAGCGTGGCGTCCGGCACTCCGTCCGCGATCTCCCGCAGATGCGCCGGCGGTGTCGCCTGATCCTTGCGCCCGGCGATCAGCAGGGTCCGCACGGAGATCTCCGGCAGCCGCTCGCGCACGTCGAACGCGCCCAACGCGTCACAGCACGCGGCGTAGCCCGCCGGGTCCGCGTCACGGTGGTCGGCGACCAGCTCGGGCACGGTGAACCCGGGTGTGAACCAACGGGCGTTCGCGGTCTCGGCGAGCCCCGCCAGCCCCTCGCGGCGCACCAGCGCGGCCCGTTCCTCCCACGGCTTCGACCCGTTGAAGTGGGCCGAGGAGCAGATCACCGCCAACGACGACACCCGCTCCGGGTGGTCCAGCGCCAGCCGCAGACCCACCGCGCCGCCCAACGACACGCCCGCATACGCGAACCGCTCCACGCCGAGCGAGTCGGCCAGCGCCAGCACCAGGTCGGCGAGGTCGCCGACGGTCGCGCCGGGGCCGATCAGGTCGGCGGCCGAACCCCCGTGCCCGGGCAGATCCCAGCGGATCACCCGGTGCGTGATGGACAGCTCGGGGGCGACCTTGTCCCACAGGGCGTACGAGGTGCCCAGCGAGGGGCCGAGCAGCAGCGGGGGAGCGGAAGTCGGCCCCTCCGCACGGTGGTTGAGCAGCTTCTCGGTCAACGTCGCTCCAGCGCACGGTCGGTGAGGGCTCCGGCGGAGCCGGCGTAGCGGGCGGGGTCGGTGAGGTCGCCGAGGTCGACGTCCTTCAAGTCGGGCTCCTCGGCGAGGAGTTCGGCCAGCGGACGGTTGTCCGTGTAGGTGCGCCGGGCCAGCTCCGTGAGGAGCTCCCGGGCGCGGGCACGGCCCAGCAGGGCCGACAGCTCGGCGGACAGCCGCTCGGAGACGATCAGTCCGTGGGTGAGATCGAGGTTCGAGCGCATCGCGCCCGCGTCGACCCGCAACCCCTCCGTCAGCTCGGCCGCGTCCCGGGCGGCCCCGCCGGCCAGCCGCAGCAGATCCCTGAGCGGCTCCCACTCCGCGTGCCAGGCCCCGGCCGGCCGCTCGTCCTCGGCGGTCAGCGAGCCGTACAGCGTGGCCGCGAGCTGTGGAGCCCGCCGGGCGGCGGCCGCGATCAGCGTGGCCCGCACGGGGTTGGCCTTGTGCGGCATGGCCGAGGAACCGCCTCCGTTGCCCTCCGCCAGCTCGCCGATCTCGGTGCGGGCGAGGTTGAGGACGTCCGTCGCGATCTTCCCCAGGGCGCCCGCCGTGAAGGCGAGGCAGCCGGCCAGGTCGGCGATCGGAGTCCGCAGGGTGTGCCACGGCAACAGCGGTGCCCGCAGCCCGAGTTCACCGGCGAACGCGGCGGGCAGCGCGGTCGCGTCGACGGCTCCGTACGCGGCGAAGGCCGCCAACGTACCGGCGGCGCCGCCGAGTTGGGCGGGCAGCGCGTCCCGTACGGCCGTCATCCGGTCCCGTGCGTCCAGCACCAGCGACCGCCAGCCGGCCGCCTTGAGGCCGAACGTGGTCGGTACGGCGTGCTGGGTGAGCGTCCGGCCGGGCATCGGCGTGTCGCGGTGCTCGGCGGCGAGCCGGGCCAGGGCCCGCCCGGTGCGGTCGAGGTCGGCCAGGACGAGGCCGAGGGTGCGCACCGCGACCAGCATCGTCGCCGTGTCCATGATGTCCTGGCTGGTCGCGCCCCGGTGGACGTACGGTCCGCACTCCTCGCCGACCGCCTTCGTCAGGTCGGCGACCAGCGGGATCACCGGGTTTCCGCCGCCGCGGGCCCGCTCGGCGAGGGAACGCACGTCGAAACCGTTTTCGACCGCCGCCGCCGTGACCGCCGCCCCGGCTCCCTCCGGGGCCAGCCCCAGCGCTTCCTGGGCGCGGGTCAGCGCGGCCTCCGCGTCGAGCAGCGCCCGGAGAAACGCGTCGTCACCGGTCGCGGAGGCGGCGGGGGAGCCGGTCCACCCGGGGGCGAGCAGACCGGCGTCGGACCGGGCGTCGGACGAAGCATCGCCGGAAGTACCGGTAGAAGAACCGGTAGAGGAACCGGCAGGAGAACCGGTAGAAGAACCGGAGTGAGCAGCTGTCACTGGAACTCCAGGAAGACCGTTTCGCCCTCGCCCTGAAGGCGGATGTCGAAACGGTAGGTCCCCAGCTCCCCGCGCGTCGCGATCAGCGTGTCGCGGCGCGCCGGGTCCACCTGCCGCAGCAGCGGGTCGGCGGCCAGCGCGGCTTCGTCGCCGGGCAGATAGATCCGGGTGAACAGGTGGACGAGCAGACCGCGCGCGAACACGCACACACTCAGGTACGGGGCGCTCTGCCCGCGCGCGCCGGGCCGCAGCGTCCGCGCCGACCAGTGGCCGTTCGCGTCCGTCTGGATCCGGCCCCAGCCGGTGAACTCGACGCCGTTGCGGCCGAGGAAGCCGCCGCTCGACGGGTCGCGCCGCATCGAGCCGTCGACCTGCGGCAGATCGCCCTCGGGGTCCGCGCCCCACAGCTCCAGGAACGCGTCCGGCAGCGGGTTTCCCTCGCCGTCGTACACATAGCCCTGGAGCGCGATCGTGTCCGGGTGGCCGGCCGGGGCGATGTCACCGCCGCCGGGGAACGGCAGGGCATGGCCGTAGAAGGGGCCGACCGTGTGCGAAGGAGTGGGGAGCACGGTCTCCGGACGGCTCGTGTCGATCTTCGTCATGGCAGGTCAGCGTCCTTCTTCGATCCAGGTGGCGTGCGGCCCGTCGAGAACGATGTCCCAGTGGTAGCCCATCGAGAACTCCGGCGCCGACAGGCTGTGGTCGTAGGTCGCGACCAGCCGCTGGCGGGCCGCGTCGTCCGTCACCGACTGGATGATCGGGTCGTACGGGAACAGCGGGTCGCTGGGGAAGTACATCTGCGTCACGAGCCGCTGGGTGAACGCCGAGCCGAACAGCGAGAAGTGGATATGGGCCGGCCGCCAGGCATTGACGTGCTGACGCCACGGGTAGGGGCCCGGCTGCACGGTGGTGAAGTGGTAGAAACCGCTGTCGTCGGTCAGCGTGCGGCCGACGCCCGTGAAGTTCGGGTCCAGCGGCGCGTCGTGCTGCTCGCGCTGGTGCGCGTAGCGACCCGCCGAGTTGGCCTGCCAGATCTCCACCAGCTGACCGCGGATCGGACGCCCGTCGCGGTCCAGCAGCCGGCCGGAGACCGTGATCCGCTCACCGATCGGCTCGCCGTTGTGCTGCCGGGTCAGATCGTTGTCGATCTCGGTGATGTCCCGCTCGCCGAACGCGGGGGAGTACAGCTCCACCAGCTCCGGGTCCCGGCTCACGTCGATGGCGACGGGCGGCTGCTTCGGGTGGCGCAGGACGGAGGAGCGGTACGGCGCGTAGTCGCGGCGCGGCTGGTGCTCGACGGGGGCGCCGTCGGCGATGCGCTTCTCGTAGGCGGCGTGCTCGGCCGCGATCTCCTGGTCGATGTCATGCTGCGTGAGAGTCATGGTGTTTCCTGGAGATCCCTAGCGTTCGAGGACGAGGGCGAGGCCCTGGCCCACGCCGATGCAGAGGGTGGCGACCCCGACGCCGCCGCCTCGACGGGCGAGCTGATGGGCGACGGTGCCGGCGAGCCGGGCGCCCGAGGAGCCGAGCGGGTGACCGAGGGCGATCGCGCCGCCCTGCGGGTTGAGGACCGCCGGGTCGAACTCGGGCCACTCGGCGACACAGCCGAGCACCTGCGCGGCGAAGGCCTCGTTCAGTTCCAGCACGGACAGATCGTCGAATCCCTTGCCCGCCTTGGCGAGTGCGCGGTTGACGGCCTCGACGGGGGCCAGCCCGAAGTACTGCGGATCGATCGCGGACACCCCGGTGGCGCTGATCCGCGCCAGCGGTTCGCGGCCGGTCGCCTTCAGCCCCTCCTCGTCCACGAGCAGCAGGGCGGCGGCGCCGTCGTTCAGCGGTGAGGCGTTGCCGGCCGTCACCGTGCCGTCCTCGGTCCGGAACGACGGCTTGAGCTTCGCCATCGCCTCCAGTGAGGCGTCCGGCCGGACGCATTCGTCGGCGTCGAAGACGACCGGGTCGCCCTTGCGGCGCGGGATCGACACGGGCGCGAGCTCGGCGTCGAACAGGCCCGCCTGCTGGGCGGCGGCGGCCTTGCGGTGGCTGGCCAGGGCGAACTCGTCCTGCTGGGTGCGGCTGATCTTGTGCTTGTCGGCGATGAGTTCGGCCGACTCGCCCAGCGGGATCGTCCACTGCGGGTCCATCTTCGGGTTGACCATCCGCCAGCCCAGCGTGGTCGAGTACAGCTCGGCGTGCCCGGCGGGAAACGCGCGATCCGACTTCGGCAGCACGTACGGCGCCCGGGTCATCGACTCCACCCCGCCGGCGACGGCGACGGAGGCGTCGCCGACCGCGATCGCGCGGGCCGCCTGGACGACCGCCTCCAGGCCGGAGGCGCACAGCCGGTTGACGGTGACGCCGGGCACGGAGGTGGGCAGGCCCGCGAGCAGCGCACCCATGCGGCCGACGTTGCGGTTCTCCTCGCCGGCCCCGTTGGCGTTGCCGAAGTACACGTCCTCGACCCGGGCGGGGTCCAACGCGGGCGTGCGGGCGAGGAGTTCACGGATGGCGTGGGCGGCGAGGTCGTCCGGGCGCACCGCGGCCAGGGCGCCGTTGTAGCGCCCGATCGGGGAGCGGACGGCGTCGACGATGTAAACGGTCTTGAGAGTTTTGCTCATGACTGGATCCCCTCGGCCACCCGGACCTCGGCGGCGGTCTTGGTCACGATCTCCTCGGCGGTGACGCCCGGCGCGGTCTCCACCAGCAGCAGGCCCTCCTCGGTGACGTCCAGGACGCCGAGGTCGGTGATGATCCGGTTCACGCAACGCTTCCCGGTCAGCGGCAGCGCGCAGTCGGTGAGGATCTTGGGGCTGCCGTCCTTGGCGGTGTGGGTCATGACGACGATGACCGTGCGGGCGCCGTGCACCAGGTCCATCGCCCCGCCGATCCCGGTGATCATCTTGCCGGGGATCGCCCAGTTCGCCAGGTCGCCGCGCTCGGAGACCTGCATCGCGCCGAGCACGGCGACGTCGATGTGTCCGCCGCGGATCATGCCGAACGACAGAGCCGAGTCGAAGTAGGACGCGCCCGGCAGGACCGTCACGGTCTCCTTGCCGGCGTTGATCAGATCCGGGTCGACGGCGTCCTCGGTGGGGTACGGCCCGGTGCCGAGGATGCCGTTCTCGCTCTCCAGCACCACCTCGACGTCGGCCGGGAGGTAGTTGGGGATGAGCGTCGGCAGTCCGATGCCGAGATTGACGTACTGGCCGTCCTGGAGCTCGCGCGCGGCGCGGGCGGCCATCTGCTCGCGGGTCCAGCCCATCACTCGCTCACCGTTCCCTCTGCCGCCGTGCCCTGCGCGGCGGGCGTGGAGACCGTCCGCTGCTCGATCTTCTTGTCCGCCGCCTGCTCGGGGGTCAGCGCGATCACGCGCTGTACGAAGATCCCGGGCAGATGCACCGCGTCCGGGTCGATCTCCCCGGGCTCGAGAAGCTCCTCCACCTCGGCGATCGTGATCTTTCCGGCCATCGCGGAGAGGGGGTTGAAGTTGCGCGCGGACTTGTTGAACACGAGGTTGCCGTGCCGGTCGCCCTTGGCGGCCCTGACCAGGGCGAAGTCGGTGCGGATGCCGTGCTCCAGCACATACTCCACGCCGTCGAACTCCCGGACCTCCTTCGGCGGCGAGGCCAGCGCGACGCCGCCGGCGCCGTCGTAGCGCCACGGCAGCCCGCCCTCGGCGACCTGCGTGCCCACGCCCGCCGGGGTGAAGAAGGCGGGGATGCCGGCGCCGCCGGCCCGCAGCCGCTCGGCGAGCGTGCCCTGCGGGATCATCTCGACCTCGAGCTCACCGCCCAGGTACTGGCGGGCGAACTCCTTGTTGGCGCCGATGTAGGAACCGGTCACCCGGGCGATCCGACCGGCGGCGAGCAGCACCGCGAGGCCCGACTCCATCGCACCGCAGTTGTTGGAGACGACCGACAGTCCGGTGACGCCCCGTTCGTACAGGGCCTGGATGAGGACGCCTGGCACGCCGCTCAGCCCGAATCCACCCACCGCCAGCGACGCGCCGTCCGGCACGTCGGCCACCGCCTCCAGGGCCGTGGCGACCACCTTGTCCATGCGTGCAGCCTCATCTCTGCGAATTAATCAGCGCACTGAGTATTTCAGCGAGGTTTCACACGCTGCCATCCGCGCGCCGCAGCGTCAAGGCCTCGGATGATGGCGTCCGTCTCGGGTGTGCGGAGACACGCGGTTGCCGGTTGGGTATTGTTCAGTACACAGACTAATTGGAGACCGGTTCCGACGACGGGAGTGCACATGGCCGCGGTGGACCTCACCAGCCACCCCGGGCACCTGGCCCGGCGGCTGCAGCAGGCGCACTACCTGCTGTGGAACACGATGGTCTCCGAGGAGATCACCTCCCCGCAGTTCGCGGTCCTCAACGCGCTCGTCGCCGAGCCGGGCCTCGACCAGCGCACGGTGGGGGAGCGGGTGGGGCTCGACCGCTCCACCGTCGCCGAGGTCATCAGCAGGCTCATCCGCCGAGGGCTCCTCGACAAGGTCCGCGATCCGCAGGACGGACGCCGTTTCCTGCTGAGGCTCACCGAGGACGGACTGCGCACCCACCGCAAGCTGACCGTGCGCACGGCCCGGATGAACCAGGTCTTCCTGTCCCCGCTCTCGGCCGCGGAGCAGACCCAGTTCCTCGAACTCATCCAGCGCGTCTCGGACGCGGCGGAGGGGCTGCGCAACCCGGGGGAGCCGCTGGTCCCGTCGTCCTGACGGGGCCGGTGGGTGCGCCGGGCCCGATCAGGGCGCAGTCGCGAGCACGACCCATACCTGACCCCGGGCGAAGGCGACCGGCTCGCCGTCGGCGGTCGTGAAGTCCGTGCCGTCCGCCGCCGTCGGCCGTGTCCAGTTCACGTCGTAGGCGCGTCCGTCGCGCAGCACCTCCGCCTTCCCCGAGCCCACCGTCTCGGTGTACGGCGTGTTGTTGCCGAGGAAGTCGTGGAAGCCCGACGCGCGCACCTTCACGTACTGCACGACCACCGTGGCCGGCGCCGACCGCTGCCCGTCGGCCGACACGGTCGGCGTGCCGTCCTCCGAGACCAGCCAGCGGGCCCTGCTCGCGGACCACGTGAACGTGAAGCGGGCCGCCGGGTAGCGCACGGTGCGCGAGGCCGCCGCCTCGCCGCCGGAGGGCGCGGCCCCGTAGCGGAAGCCCGTGGTCAGCGCGGCGGCGCCCGGCGCGGAGGGCAGCAGACGGCTGGGCCGCAGGTAGAGGTTGTGCGGCGCGGCCCGGTCCGTTCCACGGAAGTAGGCGCCGGACGCCTCCTCGGGCGTGACGGCGTCCAGCGGCGCCCGGTCGATCAGCGGCAGCAGCTTGCCCTGCGCGCCGGAGAACGCCAGCAGCGGCTGCTCGAACTGGCGCAGCAGCTCCAGATCGGACTCACGGGCGCTGCGCACGGGACCCACGGCCGCGGGCAGCTTGGTCGCGTACACGGCCATCAGCCGGCTCAGTCCGCCTTCGACCTGCTCGACGTACACGATGTCCGCCGCGTCGAGACCGGTCTGCGGCCGGGCGGCCGGCGCGTTGTCGATCTTCACGGCGAGCACCGAGCCGGCGACGGCGGTGGGGTCGGCGCTGCCGCTCGGACTGCGCTGCTCCGACGCGCTGCGGCCGTCGTCGTCCGGCGAGGGCTCGCGGCTCGTCGTGCAGCCCGCCGCCAGGCATATCGCCAGGGCGATGGCCAGCGCCGTCGCCGGCAGCGCCGCCGCGGCGGGGGAGCGCCGGGCGCGCCCTTCGCCCGCCGTACGTCTCGAACGACTCCAACGTCTCGCACGACTCGTGCCCATCTCGGTCACCCCGTTTCGTGTCTCGATTGTGCGCTCGTCCGTTCGAAAGTGGCTATGCGTGACGGCGGCGGGCGGCGGACCTCGAGGTGGCGGCGGCGGGCGGCGGGTGGCTGGCGTGGTTCGGGGACGGCGGCCCGGGTACCCGGGCCGCAGCCGGGACCCGGGACGCCCGGACCCGCCGGGACGTGTCCGCCGGCGGAGGGAGCGCGGCACGATGAAGGCAGTGACGTGGCAGGGCAAGCGGGACGTACAGGTGGACACCGTGCCCGACCCGACGATCCAGGAGCCGACGGATGCCGTCATCCGCATCACGTCCACCGGACTCTGCGGCTCCGACCTGAATCTGTACGAGGTGCTCACCGCGTTCATGACGCCGGGCGACATCCTCGGCCACGAGCCGATGGGCATCGTCGAGGAGGTCGGCGCGGGCGTTCCCGACCTCCGGGCCGGGGACCGGGTCGTGGTGCCCTTCCAGATCGCCTGCGGCGGCTGCTGGATGTGCCTCAACGCGCTGCCCACCCAGTGCGAGACCACCCAGGTCACCGGGGAGGGCATGGGCGCCGCCCTGTTCGGCTACACCCGCCTGTACGGCGCCGTGCCCGGCGCGCAGGCCGAGTACCTGCGCGTGCCGCAGGCCCAGTTCGGCCCCATCAAGGTGCCCGAGGGCCCGCCGGACGACCGTTTCGTCTACCTCTCCGACGTCCTGCCCGCCGCCTGGCAGGCCGTCGCCTACGCGGACGTCCCCGAGGGCGGCAGCGTCGCCGTGCTCGGTCTCGGACCCATCGGCGACATGGCCTGCCGGGGCGCCCAGGTGCGCGGCGCGGGCCGGGTCTTCGGCGTGGACCTCGTGGGCGACCGGTTGCGCCGGGCCCGCGCGCGGGGCGTGGAGACGTACGACCTGCGGAGCTTCGACGGCGAGAAGGAGCTCGTCGCCGCGATCCGGGACGAGACCGACGGCCGCGGCCCCGACGCCGTGATCGACGCCGTCGGCACCGAGGCGCACGGCAGCGCGGTCGCCCGGATGGTCCAGAACGCCTCCGCGCTGCTGCCGCGGAAACTGGGCGGCCCGCTCGCGGAACGCTTCAGCGTCGACCGGCTGGCGGCCCTGCACACCGCCATCGAGCTGGTGCGCCGCGGCGGCACCCTCTCCCTGGTCGGCGTCTACGGCGGCCAGGCCGATCCGCTGCCGATGCTCACCCTGTTCGACAAGCAGCTCCAGATCCGCATGGGCCAGGCCAATGTGCGCCGCTGGAGCGACGAGATTCTTCCTTACCTCACGGACGAGGACCCCCTCGGCGCCGACGACTTCGCCACCCACCGCCTGCCGCTGACCGAGGCCCCGCACGCCTACGAGATGTTCCAGCGCAAGCAGGACGGCGCGGTGAAGATCCTGATGACACCGTGAAACCGGTTGTGGATCAGGTCGGTTCCGTGGCCGTTCCCGGCGGTGTTCCGAGGATCTCCGCCAGGTCGTAGCGCACCGGCTCCTCCAACTGCGCGTAGGTGCAGCTCTCCGGGGTGCGGTCCGGGCGCCAGCGGCGGAAGCGGGCGGTGTGCCGGAACCGCGCCCCGTTCTCCATGTGGTCGTAGGCCACCTCGGCCACCCGCTCGGCCCGCAGCGGCACCCAGGACAGGTCCTTCTTGCCCGACCAGCGGCTCGGCGCCCCGGGCAGTCGTGCAGTCTCGTGCGCGGCCTCGTCCGACCAGGCCGCCCACGGATGCCCGGCCGCGTCCGCCATGCGCAGCGGCTCCAGTTCCTCGATCAGCTCCGCCCGGCGCTTCATGGCGAAGGCGGCGGACACTCCGACGTGCTGGAGGACGCCCCGGTCGTCGTACAGGCCCAGCAGCAGGGAGCCCACCACCGGCCCGCTCTTGTGGAACCGGTAACCGGCGACGACGACGTCCGCGGTGCGTTCGTGCTTGATCTTGAACATGGCGCGCTCGTCCGGGCGGTAGTGCAGGGTGAGCGGCTTGGCGATCACACCGTCCAGGCCCGCGCCCTCGTACTCGTCGAACCACCGCCGGGCCACCTCGGCGTCGGTCGTCGCCGGCGCCAGGTGCACGGGGGGCGTCACTCCGGCGAGCGCCCTGGTCAGCAGCGCGCGCCGGTCGGCGAGCGGTACGTCGAGGAGCGACTGGTCGGCCAGCGCCAGAAGGTCGAACGCGACGAACGACGCCGGCGTCCGCTCGGCGAGGGTGCGCACCCGGGAGGCCGCGGGGTGGATGCGCTCCGTGAGGGCGTCGAAGTCGAGCCGCCCCTCCCGGGCGATCACGATCTCGCCGTCCAGCACGCACCGCTCCGGCACCCGCTCCCGCACCGCCTCCACCAGCTCGGGAAAGTAGCGGGTAAGCGGTTTCCCGGTGCGACTGCCCAGCTCCACCTCGTCGCCGTCGCGGAACACGATCGCCCGGAAACCGTCCCACTTCGCCTCGTACTGCATGCCCGGCGGGATCGCCGCCACCGACTTGGCGAGCATCGGTTTCACGGGCGGCATCACCGGTAGATCCATGTTTCCGACTCTACGAGCGGTCCATGGCGTCCGCCCGTTACGCGTGCCCGTCCAGAAAACAGCGCTCACGGTCCCGTGCGGCGGGGGTCCGCCGATCGGCCTCAGGATGTCCGGAGCCTCAAGAAGCACTGCGTGGACATGCTCGCCACGACTGCCTCGGGCACCCCGCTGACCATGGCCTCGTGCACCCATGCCGACGTCCGAAGCGGCGAATCGTCGTAGGCCGGCTCCACCGCCGGGGTCCCCGGTCCGGTCAGGGGCAGATCTCGCCGAACTTGACCGCACCGAACTCGACCGGCTGCCTGGACAGCTTCGCCCCGGCCGCGGGCTTCTGCGTGCACACCTGCCAGTTGGACTCCACGAGCACGAAACGGTCGTCGCCGGATACGTCCGTCACCGTGAGGGAGGTGCTGGAATCGAGCGCGCCGCGTGCGGCCTTCACGGACTTTCCCTTGAAGTCCGGCATGGTCGACCCGGCGTCAGCGGGCGCGCTCTGGTCCTCGGCCGGGCAGGTCTCCTCCGACTTGACCGCGCCGAAGTCCAGTTCGGTGTCGGTCGACACGCTCTTCCCGGCAGCCGGCGTCTGGGAACAGACCTTCCAACTGCGGTCGAGGATCTGGTTGCGGTCGCGGCCGAGGGAGTCGTGGGAGGTGAGCCTGCGGAACCCGGCGGCCTGGGCGCTGTCTTGGGCGGCTTGCAGGCCCATGCCGATGAACTCGGGCACCGTCTTCCTGTCGGCGGTGGGCCTGGCGTCGCCGCTGCCCGCGGTAGCCCCCGCGCCGGGCTCGGCACCCGGGATCCCGCTGCTCGCGCCGCTGTTGTCGTCGCAGGCGGATGCGATGCCACCGAGGACGATGACGCCCGCGGTGATCGCGCAGACGAGTTTCCGGTCGGCCATGGTCGCCCCCTTGGTGCGGGTTGTGATGAAGGGTGAGCGTACGGGCAGGGGGCAGCGGCATCGTCTCCGTCCGCATGGTTGGATTCCCGCATGACGGACTGGTCGAAACTCAGCCACGCGTACGGCTCCGCGGAGGACATACCCGCGCAGCTGGACCGGCTCGCCTCGGACCCCACCCCCGAGTCGTGGAGCGATCTGTGGTCGTCGCTCTGTCACCAGGGCAGCGTCTATTCAGCCAGCTTCGCGGCGCTCCCGTGGCTGGCCGGTGTGGCCGGCGGGGACGATCCCGCGCAGACCGTGAACGCGCTGACCCTGGCGGGCGCGATCATGGCGGGTGCGCAGCCGTCGCAGGAAGCCGACGATGTCCGGGTGGAGCATGCGGCCGAGATCGCGGCCTTGCTGTCGCTGGCGAACGCCGGTCTTCGGACCGCGTCCGACTCCACCGAGTACATCTATCTTCTGGAAGCCGTGCTGAGCTTCGAGGGCGTGGTCGGCTGGGGCGAGGATCTGGCCTGGGGGCTGGTGAACGAGGAGTATCAGGTTTCCTGCTCCGGCTGTGAAACCGATCTGTTCATCGTCATCGGCGAGCGCGGACACTTCGCCTGCAGCGACGACTACGCGCTCGCGGACGCGGACGACGACGTCGAGACCAGGCCGCTCCGCCCGGCGAACCCCGCGGAGCTGGACGGCATCGGCCGTCGTCTCCACGCCGTCGCGCTCGCCGACGGTCGGCACGAGGTCGCCGGCGCGCTGACCTACGTCTTCGGTGACGGGACATGCCCTGACTGCGAGGCGGACTTCTCGGTGGCGGCGCAGATCGGTGAACACTGGTAGGCCGCCCAGGATGTGCGGATGCATGTTCGATTCTGACCTGCTGATCGCCGGGATCATCGCCGGGATCACCCGGTGTGCGTGCTGATGCGAGTTGTGAGTGGTGTGTCTACCGTGGCTCGCATGGGCGATGCGGTGGAACTGGAAGTGGCCGGCCGGACGGTACGGCTGTCCAGCCCCGACAAGGTCTTCTTCCCGGAGCGCGGCTTCACCAAGCTGGACCTCGCCCGCTACTACCAGGCGGTCGCACCCGGCATCCTGCGCGCCCTGCGCAACCGCCCCACCACCCTGGAGCGCTACCCGGACGGCGTCACCGGCGAGTCCTTCTTCCAGAAACGGGCGCCGAAGAACATGCCCGACTGGATCCCCACCGCCCACATCACCTTCCCCAGCGGGCGCAGCGCCGACGAGATGTGCCCGACGGAGCAGGCTGCCGTCCTGTGGGCCGCCCAGTTCGGCACCCTCACCTTCCACCCCTGGCCGGTGCGCCGCACCGACGTCGACCGCCCCGACGAGCTGCGCATCGACCTCGATCCGCAGCCCGGCACCGACTTCGACGACGCCGTCCGCGCCGCACACGAACTGCGCGCCGTCCTCGAGGAGTTCGGGGGGCTGCGGGGCTGGCCCAAGACCTCCGGGGGCCGCGGTCTGCACGTCTTCGTGCCGATCGAACCCCGCTGGACCTTCACCCAGGTCCGGCGCGCCGCCATCGCCGTCGGCCGGGAGATGGAACGGCGGATGCCGGAGCGGGTGACGATCAAGTGGTGGAAGGAGGAGCGCGGCGAGCGGATCTTCCTCGACTACAACCAGACCGCCCGCGACCGCACCATCGCCTCCGCCTACTCCGTACGCCCCCGCCCGCACGCCCCCGTCTCGGCGCCGCTGCGCTGGGAGGAGGTCGGTGCGGCCCACCCGCGCGACTTCGACCTCGCGACCATGCCGACCCGCTACGCCGAACTCGGCGATGTGCACGCCGACATGGACGACCACGCCTTCTCCCTCGACGCCCTTCTCGACCTCGCCCGACGCGACGAACACGACCACGGGCTGGGCGACCTGCCGTATCCGCCGGAGTACCCGAAGATGCCGGGCGAGCCCAAGCGCGTACAGCCCAGCCGGGCCCGGCACGAGACAACGCCGGACGAGCCGGAGGCGTCCTAGACGGGGTGCCGCCCGGGACGCCTCCGGCCCACCCTCACAGTTCCTTGATCCGGATGTCCCGGTACGAGACGACGTCCGTCGTGCCGTGCACCTGTAGTCCGATGTATCCGGAGGCGAACCGCCGCCCGTCCGTGCCCGGGTCGTCCGCGCGTGGCGGGGTGAACGCCTGGCCGCCGGTGTTGTCGAACTCGTTGATCAGCACGCCGTTGCGGTAGACCGAGTAGTGCTGGTCGACGACCCTGATCTCGTAGTCGTTCCAGGTGCCCTTCTGCGTGACGCCGGCCCCGGCCAGCCCGACCCGGTCGAAGCCGTACACCGACCCCGTCTTGTACATGTCGCCGTCGGGCCGGTCCAGTACCTGCACCTCGTGCCCGTACTTGATGGCGACCCACTCGGGCCGCGACTCCTCGGGGTGGTCATGGACCCACGGGAAGCGCACGAACACGCCGGAGTTGGCGTTGCCTGCGCCCGGAGCGTCGTCGCGCCACTGGAGCTTCAGCGAGAAGTCGCCGTACTTGCGCTGCGGGAACCAGAGCATGCCCAGGCCCTGCTGCGTGGTGCCGCTGGTGATCGACCCGTCGGGGTTCTGCGCGAACGAACCGCCGCCCACCTGCTGCCACTTGGCGAACGACCCCGCGCTGCCGTCGAGGATCGTGCGGTAGCCCTCGGTCTGGCCGGGCCTGCCGATCCCGGACTCCCCGGCGGCCTCCTGGATCGCGTCGTACTCGCGCTGGTCGACGACTCCGTCACCGAGCAGCTGGTCCAGGACCGTCTTCACATGCTTGAGGAACAGCGCGTGGGACGTCCATTCCTTCTCGTCCTCGATCAACTCGTTGATCCGGCACCGGCTGTCGGTCAACCGGTTCGGCACCCCCGAGTCGACCGTGCCCACGATCACCGTCAACCGCTCGTCGTACTCGGGGCAGTTGGGGGCCGGGACCTGGCTCGCGACCACGGTGAAGGTCACCGTGCGCGCGGTGGAGGTGTTGCCCGCCTTGTCGACGGCGCGGTAGGCGAGGGTGTGCGCGCCTGCACGGTCGACCACCACCGGAATGCTGTATGCAATATACGGTCCACCGTCGAGTGAATACTCGATCCGGTCGACACCCGACCCGCCCCCGTCCGTCGCGCTCACGGCGATCTTGGCATTGCCGACGTACGCCCCGTCGGAGTTTCTCGTGCCCTCCACGCTCACGCCGGTCACCGGTGGCGTGGTGTCCTGCGGGGCCGCCGTGACCACCGTGAACCGGGCGGTCTTCTCGGGGGAGGCGTTGCCCGCCTTGTCGGTGGCCCGGTAGCGCACGGTGTGCGTGCCGACCTGGTGCACCATCACGGGTGCGGTGTACGGCTGCCAGGTCCCGGTGTCGACGGCGTACTCGATGGTGTTGACCCCGGATCCGGTGTCGGAGGCCGACACGGTGACCGTCGCCATGTCGATGTACGTTCCGTCCGGGTTCTGCTCGCCCGTCACCGTGGCGGAGGTGTCCGGCGGTGACGTGTCGTCGGAGGGCTGGGCGACGACGGTGAACTCGGCGCTCTTCTCGGCCGAGACGTTGCCGGCCTTGTCGAACGCCCGGTAGCGGATCTTGTGGGCGCCGACCTGGTCGACGACGATCGGTGCGGTGTACGGGATCCAGTCGGCAGGATCCCCCGAGTCGCCGACAGCATACTGTATGCGGTCGACCCCCGACCCGCCCGCCTCGTCCGTCGCGCCGATCGCGACACTCGCCGAGCCGACGTACTCGCCCTTCGCGTTCTGTGCGCCGGTGACCTGCGCCGCCGTCGCGGGCGGAGTCGTGTCCTCACCGCTGCCCTCGGTCACCACGAGGATGCCCTGCATCTGGCCGTGGCCCGGGATCGTGCAGTGGTAGAAGTAGCGGCCCGGGGTCAGGGTGACCTCGGCGGTGTGGCGGCCGCCCATGTCGTCGTTCGGGTTGGCCAGGATGTTCAGTTCGACGTCGTTGTTGAACTCGGGATCGCTGGTCACGAACGTCAACGTGTGCGGCATGCCGATCGTGTTGCCGGTCGCCGCGCTGTTCTCGAAGACGATCGTCGCCTGACCCGCCACCGCCGTCGTGGGCGCCGACACGTACTTGGTGATGTCGTCGCCCGCGGTCCAGGTGAGGACCTGGGCAGCTCGGGCCGCGGCCGCGCGTTCGGGCTGCGCCGCGGTGGGCGCCGCCTGCAGCCCGAGCATCATCAGCACGGCGGCCAACAGAACCGTCAGGACTCTTCTCTGCCGGGTCGCTTGCCGTGTCATCTGCCGTGTCGCTGGTCGTCTCACTGCGTCCCCCTCGCCAGCAGTCCGACCGCCGGGGTCGGGCCGCCGCCCGTGTAAGTGACCTTCCACAGCGCCGACTTGGCGTCCGAGGTGAAGAAGCCGCGGCCGTAGTCGAGGACGTACAGAGCGCCGTCGGGTCCGAACTTCCAGTCCATGAGGTTCTTGATGCCGTCGTTGCCGACCGGCACGATCTTCTTCAGCGACTCCGAGTGCACGGGCAGACCGCCCGTCCCTTGCGTCTTCGGGTCCATGACCACCGCGTTGCGCGGCTGGTCGGCGTCGTAGAAGTCGCCGACGAACCACTTGCCGTCCCAGTACGCGGGCCACTTGGCCGTGCTTGCGGTCGTGGCGTCGTAGCGGTAGACCGGCCCGTTCATCGCCGCCTGGCCGCCGCCCTTGAGCCACGGCAGCCGGTAGGTGGCCTGGTCCTTCCGGTACGAGGGCACGCCGTTCGCGTCGCGCGGGTAGTCGGGGGCGCCGCCCTGGGGCGAGTACCAGATGTTGTTGCCGGTGACCGGCGGCAGGTTGACCAGGCCGTCGTTGTTCGGCGACTCGTTCTTCGGGTGGTCGCAGTCGTACCAGCCCAGCGGCTGCGACGGATCCGGCAGGTTGCGGTCCCGGTAGGGCTGCTTGTTGCCCATGCAGTACGGCCAACCCCGGTTGCCCGCCTGGGTGATGACGGCGAAGGTGTCGTACTTCGCCGGTCCCCATGTCGTCGACGGCTCGCTCGCGTCCGGACCGACCCAGCCCGCGTACAGCGCGTCGGTCGTCCGGTCGACGAAGATGCGCGCGGGGTTGCGGACGCCCATCACATAGATCTCGCCCCGGGTCTTTCCGCCGCCCTCCTCGGTCTCCCGGCCCGTGAAGAGGTTCCCGGCCGGAAGCGTGTAGGTGCCGTCGGCCTCCGGATGGATGCGCAGGATCTTGCCGTTGAGGTTGTTCGTGTTGCCGGCGGTGCGGCGCGCGTCGGCGAAGGAGACGCCCTTGAAGTTCGGCTGCGGGTTGTTGCCGGAGTAGCCGCTGCTGAAACCACTGGAGTTGTTGTCACCGGTCGCGATGTACAGGTTGCCCTTGGAGTCCCAGGCCATCCCGCCGCCCGCGTGGCAGCAACTGTGCACCTGGACCGGCCACTTGAGCAGCACCTTCTCGCTGTTGAGGTCGAGCCGGTTCGTGGCGAGGTCGAGGGTGAAGCGCGAGACGCGCCGCTCGGCCATCCGGGTCTCGCGGTTGACGCCCGAGTGCGGTGTGTAGTGCAGGTACACCCAGCCGTTCTGCTGGAAGCGCGGATCGACCTCGATGCCGAGGAGCCCTTCCTCGACCTTGATGAGCTCGTCGCCCCCGCCCTTGTTGCCGAAGACCGTCAACTCGCCGGCCAGAGACACCTTCTTGGTGGCCGGGTCATAGACATGGATCTGTCCCTTGCCCTTGCCGACGTCCGGGTTGTTCCAGTCCGTGACGACCGGCTGGGAGGAGTCGGCGCCGCCCCGGCCGATGTAGAGGACGCGGCCGTCCGGCGCGGTGACCAGGCCGTGCGGTTCGCCGATCTGGTCGTTCCTGCCCGGCTGGTTGGCCGGGGTCAGGCGCTCGGCCTTGTAGTTCCCGGTGATGGTCGCCTTGCAGTCGGCCTGCACCAGCCGGGTCGTCCACAGCAGGGCGCCGCGCAGGTGCGAACGGAAGTCCGTCTCGTCGTACGACGACACCGTGCCGCCCATGCCGGTGTAGAACGAGCGGCCGCCGTCATAGTCGCGGCACCAACTGACCGGGTGATCCCAGCCGTTGGCGCTCGCGCCCGGCTGGTACGTGGACTCGCGCACCCGGGCGACGGTGTGCACCTCGCCGGACGGGTTCTTCACCCAGTTCGACCACACGTCCGGGCGCTTCCATTCCAGCGGCAGCTCCTTGGTGGCCGGATGCTGCCGGTCGCCGATCTCAACGGTCGCCCGCTGTACGGCAGTCGGGCTCGACGCGGCCGGTCGGGCGCCGATCAGTCCGGTGAACCAGTCCGAGTACGGCTCCGCGCGGGCCGCGTCATGGAGGCCGACGAATCCGCCGCCGGCCTCCATGTAGGTTTCCAGGCCCGCCTCCTGCTCCGGATCGAGGACGTCGCCGCCCCCGGTCAGGAACACGACCGCGTTGTAACTGCTCAGTCTTGTCCCGCTGGTGAAGACCGAGGCGTCGTTCGTCGCCTCGACCTCGAAGCGCTGGGCGGCCGGACCGGACAGGCCGATCCGCTCGACGGCCTCGATGCCGGCGTTGACCACCGGCGACTCGTCCCCGGCCGCGGCCGACCCGTGGAAGACCAGGACGCGAACATCGGCACTGCCCGGCGGAGACTTGACAGACATCGTTGTCAGGGGTGGTTCCGGGACGGGGCGCGCGTCCGCGGCAGGGGCGGACAGCAGGCCGGCGACGAGCGTCCCGCACGCCACGGTCGTCACCCGGATTCGTCTTCTCGTGCTCAACCCTCGTAAGTGCATGGGCGCCTCCTCGGTCACGGCGACAGCGCCAAGGAAGCTAGACGTCTTTGCGCGGTTCGCCAATACCTATGACCGCAATGGCACGAACTTTGTCCTGGGTGTGGAGAAACAGCGGAACGACCGGTACCGTCGCACAGGTTCATCACAGGCTCGATCACGGGCTCGTCTTCTTCATCGTCGCAAATTCCGTACCAGGGTGGGGAGTTCGGCATGGACAGACGCGGGTTCAACCGGCGGGTGCTGCTGGGCGGCGCCGCGGTCGCGACATCGTTGTCCCTGGGGCCGGAGGCGGTGAGCGCCGAGGCGCCGGCGAAGACCGCGCCGGCCGGGGGAGCGGTCCGGCACATCAAGCTCTACGCCGAGAAGCTCGCCGACGGGCAGTTCGGCTACGGCTTCGAGAAGGGAACGGCCTCGATCCCCGGGCCGTTGATCGAACTCAACGAGGGCGACACCCTGCACATCGAGTTCGAGAACACCCTGGAGGTGGCCGCGAGCCTGCACGTTCACGGCCTGGACTACGAAGTGTCCAGCGACGGCACGAAGATGAACCGGAGCGACGTCGAACCCGGCGGTACCCGCACCTACACCTGGCGCACCCACGCCCCCGGCCGCCGTACCGACGGCACCTGGCGGGCGGGCAGCGCGGGCTACTGGCACTACCACGACCACGTCGTGGGAACGGAACACGGTACCGGCGGCATCCGCAAGGGCCTGTACGGCCCGGTGATCGTCCGGCGCAAGGGCGACGTCCTGCCCGACGCCACCCACACGATCGTCTTCAACGACATGACGATCAACAACAGGCCCGCCCACTCGGGCCATCAGGGCCCCGAGTTCGCGGCGACGGTGGGCGACCGGGTCGAGTTCGTGATGATCACGCACGGGGAGTACTACCACACGTTCCATATGCACGGCCACCGCTGGGCCGACAACCGCACCGGCATGCTCACCGGCCCCGACGATCCCAGCCAGGTCATCGACAACAAGATCGTGGGCCCGGCCGACTCGTTCGGCTTCCAGGTCCTCGCCGGGGAGGGCGTGGGCGCCGGCGCGTGGATGTACCACTGCCACGTACAGAGCCACTCCGACATGGGCATGGTCGGCCTGTTCCTGGTCAAGAAGCCCGACGGCACGATCCCCGGCTACGAGCCGCACGAGGCCCACCAGGCGAACGAGACGAACAAGACGAACAAGACGAGCGATACGAGCGATACGAACAAAGCGAGCGGGACGAGCGGGACTCACGAACACTGAGGGCGCCTCCCCTCGGTGAGAGCGCTCTCACCGAGGGTTTCCTCCGGAGCTATCCTGAGCCGCAGTCGGCCAGGAGGAGTTCTGCAGTGACCGAGACAGCGTCGCGTCCCACGCTGGAGGCCGTGGCCGCGCGGGCCGGGGTCTCACGGGCGACCGTGTCTCGGGTCGTCAACGGCGGGGACGGCGTCCGGGAGCCGCTCGTCGAGCGGGTCAGGAGGGCTGTGGAGGAACTCGGGTACGTCCCCAACCAGGCCGCGCGCAGCCTGGTGACGAAGCGGCACGACGCGGTCGCCGTCGTCATCGCCGAACCGGAGACGCGGGTCTTCGCCGACCCCTTCTTCGCGCTCCAACTGCGCGGCATCAGCAAGGAACTGACCGCCCGCGACAACCAGCTCGTGCTCCTGCTCACCGAGGGCCGCGACGACCACGCCCGCGTCGCCCGCTATCTCGCCGGCGGCCATGTCGACGGGGCGCTGGTCTTCTCCCTGCACATCGACGACCCGCTCCCCGGCCTGATCCAGGGCGCCGGTGTCCCCACCGTGTTCGGCGGCCGCCCGGGCTGGAGCGACGGCATCCGGAACGTGGTCTACGTGGACAGCGACAACCGCGGCGGCGCCCGCGAGGCCGTGCGCCACCTGGCCGGCCTCGGTCGCGCCCGCATCGCGCACATCACCGGCCCCCTCGACCAGACCTCCGCGGCGGACCGGCTCGACGGGTACCGGGAGGTCATGGGAGACGGCACGGACCCGCGGCTCGTCGTCGAGAGCGACTTCACTCCCGGCGGCGGCGAGCGGGCGATGCGGGAACTCCTCGACCGTTGCCCGGACCTCGACGCCGTGTTCGCCGCCAACGACCTCACGGCCGCGGGCGCCCTGCGCGTGCTGCGCGAACACGGACGGCGGGTGCCCGAGGACGTCGCCGTGGTCGGCTTCGACGACATGCTGCCCGTCGCAGAACAGAGCGCCCCGCCGCTGACGACGGTCCGTCAGGACATCGAGGAGATGGGCCGGATCATGGCCCGCCTCCTGCTGCGCCGCCTCGACCGCCGCGTCGTCGGCGACGAACCCGGCGGTGTGGTCCTCCCGACCACTCTGGTGCGCCGCGCCTCCGCCTAGACCCGTACTTCGCAGGTCGCCGAAAAGGTTCGCCGCAGCGGCCTCTCAGCGTCCGATCTCGACTGGGTCGGTCCGGGACCGCTATTGCCGTAGCGGTTCCGATCGGCGAGCGATCAGCCACGACCACTTGATCTTCACGATCGGGTGACCTGCGAAGTACGGGCCTAGAGCCTGTCCGGCCGATCCTGTCCGGCCGATCCTGCCTGCAGACACGAGGTGCGGGCACGCGCCCCTCAGAGGGGGACCCCAGCACCCCGCTCACCGGCACTGCCAAGGCGCCGCCGATTTCCCGCGCCCGGCTCGGCCGGACAGGTTCCAGCCCGCTCCGGGTCTCGTCGCCGGTCCCTGGGCCTCGTCCCGCCTCATGTCTGCTGCGGCACGCTCTTGATCACCGCGAAGCGTGCCCCGTAAGGGTCGGCGAGCTTGGCGATGCGGCCGACGTCCTCGACGTCCGTGGCGGGCATCCGTACTCTGCCGCCCAGCTCCGTCGCCTTGCCGACGACCGTGTCCACGTCGCTGACCTCGAAGTACGGCAGCCAGTACGCCCCCGACTCCGCCTCCGTGGGGTCGTCGGCCAGCGGCACGATCCCGCCGAACATCGCGGCCTCCCCGCCCTCGGCAGGGTTGACGCAGGTGTAGGTGCCGCCGGGGAAGGAGACGGCCGAGGTCTCAAGGCCCAGTGTTCTGTTGTAGAAGGCGGCGGCCGCGGCGATGTCCGGCGTGTACAGCTCGACCCAGCACAGCGAGCCGGGTTCGCCCGCCACGTCCACGCCCTTGGTCTGCGCGGGCTCCCAGAGGCCGAACGTAACGCCCGCCTGGTCGGCGAGGACCGCCATCGTGCCCTGGCCCATGACGTCCATCGGCGCGAAGAACACCCTGCCGTGCGCCTGCTCGGCCGTTTTGGCCGTGGCCTGCGCGTCCGACGTCCGGAAGTACACCGTCCACGACGGCGGGCCCTGCTCGGGCGTGGTCTGCATGCCGCCCGCCACGGTCTTCCCGTCCAGCTGGAAGAAGCCGTAACCACCGGCGTCGGGGCCCGCCGACTCGAACCGCCAGCCGAAGAGCGCGCCGTAGAAGGAGGTGGCACCGCCGATGTCGGACGTGCCGACGTCGATCCAGTTCGGAGCGCCGTCGACGAAACGGGTGGTGAGCATCATGGCCCTCCTCGAAGGGGTCCCGTCCTCTGCCTCTGCCCTGCACTGCCGAGTCTTGCACCGACCACTGACAATCGCTGCCGGAGCACGCCCACGGCCGCGAGCCGCCCGCACGGTCACTGTCGGTAACTGTCGGTCACCAGTGCAATGCGGGGTTCCGTGTCCTGAGCGCGCCGCCGTGCGTCGCGGTGCCCGGCGGGGCCATCATCGGGGCGGTCCGGGCTTCTGCGCGCCCGCACATATATCCGGCGTTGATCGAACGTTTTTCGCCGCCCGGCACGATTCTCGCCATGTACACCGACACGATTCCCACGCCCGAACTCACCTGGCAGAGAGAGGCGCTGTGTGCGCAGACAGGGGCGGAGTTCTTCTTCCCCGAGCCCGGCAGCTCGGTGCGGGAGGCGAAGCGCATCTGCGGCATGTGCGAGATGCGCCCCGCCTGCCTGGAGTACGCCCTGGCCAACGACGAGCGCTTCGGCGTCTGGGGCGGCCTGTCCGAGAAGGAGCGCCTGCAGATCAGACGTACGGCGCACTGACTGCCGAAGTCGCCCTGTTCCTCGGATAATTCAGACGACCGCGTCGCGGGGGTGCGGTTAGGATCCGGGGGCGCGTCCGGACGTAGCGCAGAGGCAGGCGCATCGCCTTGCCAAGGCGAACAACGCCGGTTCGAATCCGGCCGTCCGGATGTGCGCGAGGTCCCGTAGAGCAGTGGCAGACTCGCCACCTTCTCAGGGTGGATACGCCGGTTCGATTCCGGCCGGGACCACAGTTCGACGAGGGCGGGGCGGGGACGTATGGGCGAGGACAACCAGGGGACGGCGGTCACCTCGCCGGTCACCGAGGCGGAGTTGGCCGCCTTCCACGACGTCATGGGCAAGCTGCGCGCCCTGCCCGTCGACGATCCCGTACGCCTGCGGGCCGAGCAGGTCGCCGCGTCCTTCGCACGCGACGGACGGCTGCGGCGGCGCAAGGTCCGCGGCACCGAGATATCGGCCGCCGACGCGGCGGCGATGGCCGCGACCGCGACCGGCGCCCTGGACCGGCGGGAGGACGCGGCCCTGGCGGACGGCGGCCGAGGCGGCGCCTTCCACCGGCCGCGCACCTGCTACGTCTGCAAGACGCCCTATCGAGAAGTCGATGCCTTCTACCACCGGTTGTGCCCGGCCTGCGCCGCCGACAACACCCGCCGCCGCTCCTTGAGCACCGACCTCGGCGGACGCCGGGTCCTGCTGACCGGCGGCCGGGTGAAGATCGGCTTCCGGCTGGCGCTGATGATGCTGCGCGACGGCGCGCAGACCGTCGTCACCTCACGTTTCCCGCACGACACCGTCCGCCGCTTCCGTGCCGAGCCGGGCAGTGCGCAATGGCTGGACCGGCTCACCGTCCTCGCCGTCGACCTGCGCGACCCGCGCCAGGTGCTGGGCCTGTGCGAGGAACTGCGCGAGGAGGGCGAGCCGTTCGACATCCTCGTCAACAACGCGGCGCAGACCGTGCGCCGTCCGCCGCAGTCGTACGCCCTGCTGGCCGCCGGCGAGTACGACGCGCTGCCCGAAGGCGCGCGCCGGGCGCCCGGGTTCACCTCGATGCGGATGCTGGAGGGGCTCGGGGGCAGCGTCTCCCCGCTGCCCGCGGCCCTGCGCGAGGCCGACGAGGCGGGGCTGCTGCCCGACCCGTCCCCGGAGAACTCCTGGTCGGCGCGGCTCGGCGCGCTCGACCCGGCCGAGGTCCTGGAGACGCAGCTCGTCAACGCCCTCGCCCCCGCGCTGCTCTGCGACCGGCTGTTGCCGCTGCTGCTGGCCTCCCCGCATCCGCGCCGGTACGTGGTCAACGTGACCGCCGTCGAGGGCCGGTTCGCCGTGCGCAACAAGATGCCCGGGCATCCGCACACCAACATGGCCAAGGCCGCCCTCAACATGCTGACCCGGACCAGCGCCGCCGCCCTCGCCGAGCAGGGCGTGCACATGTGCGCCGTCGACACCGGCTGGATCACCGACGAGAACCCGGCGCCGAAGAAGGCCCGGATGGCGGGAGCGGGCTTCCGCACCCCGCTGGACGTCGTGGACGGCGCGGCCCGCGTGTACGACCCGATCGTGCGCGGCGAGGCCGGGCATCCGGTGTCGGGCGTGTTCCTCAAGGACTACCAGGAGGCTCAGTGGTGAGCGAGGAGAGCGCGCCGGCCGGCCCCGGGTCGGCCGGCTTCGCCGGCGTGCCGTATGTCCTGCCGCGTCCCCTCGCCGATCTCGCCCCGCTGCTCGACTGGCTGCGGGCCGGGCGCCCGGCGGGTGAGCGGCTGGACTTCGCCGCCGGCACCGCGCTGCCCGACGGGCGGCTCGACCTGTGCAAACAGGGTCTCGGCGCGGCGGGCGCCGCCCTGGTCGCCGAGGCGCTGGCCGACGGGCCCTCGCCCGTACGGCATCTGCTGCTCGGCACGGACGCCCTCGGGGACGACGGTGCCGCCGCCGTCGCGGGCACGGACGCGCCGGTCGAGACGCTCTATCTCGGCTGCAACGGCATCACCGCGGGCGGCGCCTGCCGCATCGCCGACCAGCTCCGGGCCTCGCCGCAGGTCGTCACCGGAGTGTGGCTCAAGCGCAACCCGCTGGGCGGGGGAGGGGGCCGGGCGGCAGCCGAACTCGTCGAGTCGGTGCGGACGTTGCGCACCCTCGACCTCGTCCAGACGGGGCTCGACGGGGCCGGCGTCACCGTGCTCGCCGACGCGCTGCTCGCCGCCGCGGACGACGGGCGGCGCGTGGAGCGGCTGTTCGTCGGCGGCAACCCGCTGGGGGAGCGGGGCGCGGAGGCGCTCGCGGCCGTGGTCGCGGCCGGGGCGATCGACGAACTGTACGTGTCCGCAGCCCGGTTGGGCGACGCGGGCGCGGGCCGGCTCGCCGACGCCCTGGAGCGGGCGCCGTACGGGCGGCTCACCCGGCTGTCGGTGGCGAGCAACGGCATCGGGCCGTCGGCCGCCGCGCGTCTGGTGGGCGCCGCCACCGCCTCGGGCGTCACGCTGCTGGACCTCGGCCGGGTCCGGGCCGCGGCCGTGCTCGGCGCCGAGGACAACCGGCTGGACGTGGCCGCCGCCGAGGCCGTCGGGCGGACGCTGGCGGCCGCCGGGCATCGGCTCGCGCATCTCGTCCTGCGCCACACCGGTCTGCGCAGCCGGGAGGCGCACCGGCTCCTGGACCACGCGCCGCGCGCGGTCACGGCCACCCGCTTCGTCCTCGGGCAGGGCGTCGCCGCCAGCGTCAAACAGCGTCTGGCGGCCCTCAGCGCCCATGTCCCGGCCCCGACCGTGCCCCGCGACGTGGCGGCCGTACACAGCGTGCACCGCACGCCGACGCGGCCGGCACCGGCCGGGCTACCATCTGGCGCAAGGGCGGGGTCGTAGCGCAGAGGCAGGCGCGCCGGTCTCCAAAACCGGGTCACGCTGGTTCGAATCCAGCCGCCCCGCCCCCTCGGACGTGATCAGCCGGCGATGCGCGCCGCCATGCGGGCCTTGCGCGTGGCGAGCTTCTCGTCGAACTTCGCGGCTTCCGCGTCCAGGCCGCCCATGAACAGGCCGATCTCCTCCTGCGCCTTCTGCCCCTCGGGGCCGAGGCCGTCGATCTCCATGATCTTCAGGAAGCGCAGCACGGGCTGGATGACGTCGTCGTGGTGGATGCGCATGTTGTAGACCTCGCCGATGGCCATCTGCGCGGCCCACCGCTCGAAGCCGGGCATGCCGTGGCCGGGCATGCGGAAGTTCACGATGACGTCCCGGACGGCCTGCATGGTGAGGTCGGGGGCGAGCTCGAAGGCGGCCTTCAGCAGGTTGCGGTAGAAGACCATGTGCAGGTTCTCGTCGGTCGCGATGCGCGCCAGCATGCGGTCGCAGACCGGGTCGCCGGACTGGTGACCGGTGTTGCGGTGGGAGACGCGGGTCGCCAGCTCCTGGAAGGCGACGTAGGCGACCGAGTGCAGCATGGAGTGCCGGTTGTCGGACTCGAAGCCCTCGCTCATGTGGACCATGCGGAACTGCTCCAGCTTGTCCGGGTCGACCGCGCGCGAGGCGAGCAGGTAGTCGCGCATCACGATGCCGTGCCGGCCCTCCTCCGCCGTCCAGCGGTGCACCCAGGTGCCCCAGGCGCCGTCGCGGCCGAAGAGCGAGGCGATCTCGTGGTGGTAGCTGGGCAGGTTGTCCTCGGTGAGCAGGTTCACGACGAGCGCGATCCGGCCGATCTCGGTGACCTTGGACTGGCCCTTCTCCCAGGCCTCGCCGTCCTCGAAGAAGCCGGGGAAGTTGCGGCCGTCGCTCCACGGCACATACTCGTGGGGCATCCAGTCCTTGGTGACCTTGAGATGCCGGTTGAGTTCCGTCTCGACCACTTCCTCCAGGGCGTACAGCAGCTTGGCGTCGGTCCAGACGGCGGGGCTGCCGAGGTGCGGGGAGGTGATCGTCACGGGAACTCCAGAAGGGGACGTGAAGCGGAGTGGAACAATCCGGCGAGCGAGGCCGGCAACTTACGGGATCGTAAGCTACGTACCCGTAGGTTACGAAGCCGTAGGTTAAGTTCTCTGTAAAGATCGCTGATCAGCCAGGTTTCATCGGTCGATTCGGGGCGTGTCAAACAGCCCCGGGATCCGCAGGTCCCTGGGCTGAAGAGGTGATCCGTTCACCCGGTCAGGCGTACAGCTCACGCAGCCGGACCGAGAGGCATGTCACACAGCCTTCGAGTTTCTCGAACTCGCTGATGTCGACCACGACGGGCTCGTGACCGAGATCGGCGAGCAGTTCCGCCGTCTTGGGCGCGCCGGCCGAGATGAGGACGTGCGGGCCGCCGAGGAGCACCACGTGCGAGCCGGCCTCCTCGGGCACCGACAGGAAGCGCGGGAACAGCGACGGCCGGTCCACCTTGGGGATGTGGCCGATCACCGTGCCGTCGGGCAGCGCCGTGACCGCGGACTTCAGATGCAGCACCTTGCTCACCGGCACGGCCACGACCCGCGCCCCCAGCGGTTCGAAGGCGGCCCGCACCTGCTGGACGCCGGCCGCGTTGGTCCGTCCGCCCCTGCCGACGTAGATCGTGTCGCCGATCTTGAGCACATCGCCGCCGTCCAGCGTGCCCGGCTCCCAGATCCAGTTCACCGAGCAGCCCAGCCGGGCCACGGCCTCCTCGACCCCGAGGGTCTCGTCGCGCCGGGACTCGGCCCCGGAGCGCGCGATCAGGGCGACGTTCCTGTACATCACCACCGTGTCCTCGACGAACACGGAGTCGGGGCAGTCGTCGGCCGGATCGACCTCGACGGTCTCCCAGCCGTGCGTCCGCAGTGTCTCGGCGTACGTCTCCCACTGCCCCTGGGCGAGCTCGACGTCGACCTTCTCCCGCTCGACGTGCGTCACCAGGCCTTCGGCGAGGCGCGGGCTGGGACGGCGGATGAGGGCCTTCTTGCTGGGCACGTCCAGGTCTCCGAATCGGGTGGCACAACCGGCGCCTCGGACGCGGCGCCGGTCAGCCATCATGCAGGGCGCGACCATGAGCACAAAACCCCGCAGTAACAATGTGCCCTTCCTGAGACCCGCGCCCTGTCGCGCGCCCGCTGTCGCGCCCTGCGCCCGGCCCTACGCCGGATCCGTCACCTCCGCCGCCGTCGTCTCGCGCAGTTCCCCGTCCAGCAGCAGCCACCGGGTGATGCCGATCGACTCCAGGAACGGCAGGTCGTGGCTGGCCACGATCAGGGCGCCCTCGTACGACTCCAGGGCTGTGGTGAGCTGGCGCACGCTCGCCATGTCGAGGTTGTTGGTCGGCTCGTCCAGCATCAGCAGCTGCGGCGCGGGCTCGGCCAGCATCAGGGCCGCCAGGGTCGCCCGGAAGCGCTCCCCGCCCGAGAGCGTCGCCGCCTTCTGGTCGGCGCGGGCGCCCCGGAACAGGAAGCGGGCCAGCCGGGCCCGGACCCGGTTTTCGGTGGCGCCCGGCGCGAACCGGGCCACGTTCTCGGCGACCGTGCGCTCGCCGTCGAGGACGTCGAGGCGCTGGGGCAGGAAACGCAGCGGCACGTGCGCGTGCGCCTCGCCGTCCTTGGGCGCCAGCTCCCCGGCGATCGTGCGCAGCAGTGTCGTCTTGCCCGTGCCGTTGCGCCCGACCAGCGCCACCCGCTCCGGACCGCGCAGGTCGAAACCACCCGCCACGCGCGCGCCGTACGCGAGTCGGAGGTCCTGGAGGGTGAGGACCTCCCGCCCCGGGGGCACGGCCGTGTGCGGCAGGTCGACGCGGATCTCGTCGTCGTCCCGGACGGCCTCCACGGCGTCGTCGAGCCGCTCCCTGGCCTCGGCGAGCTTCTCCTCGTGCATGATCCGGTGCTTGCCCGCCGACTCCTGGGCCGAACGCTTGCGCGCCCCCATGACGATCTTCGGCTCGCGCTTCTGGTCGAACATCTTCTGCCCGTACCGCTTGCGGCGGGCGAGTTTGACCTGGGCGTCGACCAGTTCGCGCTTCTGCTTCTTCAGATCGGCCTCCGCGACGCGCACCATGCGCTCGGCGGCCTCCTGCTCGGTGGTCAAGGCCTCCTCGTAGGCGGAGAAATTGCCGCCGTACCAGCTGATCTCGCCGCTGCGCAGGTCGGCGATCTGGTCGACGAGGTCCAGCAGCTCCCGGTCGTGGCTGACCACGACCAGCACGCCCGGCCAGGACGCGACGGCCGCGTAGAGCCGCCGTCGGGCGTACAGGTCGAGGTTGTTGGTCGGCTCGTCCAGCAGCAGGATGTCCGGCCGGCGCAGCAGCAGTGCGGCCAGCCGCAGCAGCACCGACTCGCCGCCCGACACCTCGCCGATGGTGCGGTCGAGGTCGACATGGCCGAGCCCGAGCTCGCCGAGGGTGGCCAGGGCGCGCTCCTCGACGTCCCAGTGGTCGCCGACGGTCTCGAAGTGCGCCTCGGACGCGTCTCCGGCCTCGATGGCGTGCAGGGCGGCGCGCTGCGCGGCGATGCCGAGTGCGTCGTCGACCCGCAGGGCGGTGTCCAGGGTGACGTTCTGCGGGAGGTAGCCGACCTCGCCCGCCAGGCGCACCGCGCCGTCGGCGGGGGCGAGTTCCCCGGCGATCAGTTTCAGCAGGGTCGACTTTCCGGAGCCGTTGACGCCGACGAGTCCGGTGCGGCCGGAGCCGAAGGCGACGTCGAGCTCTTCGAACACGGGGGTGCCGTCGGGCCAGGAGAAGGCGAGGGAGGTACAGGTGATGGAATGAGTCAAAGCGGGCCTCGCGGATGCGTGTGCGGTCAGGGCGACACGTGTCGAGACACCGGAAGGCGACGACCACCGCAGCAGTGCGGGAGCACGAGGGCGTGAAGAAGGCCCTGCTCCGCAAGGACGGCATGGACGGCTCGAAGGCCGAGGTCGCACGCGACGCACACACCCGACGGGTGTGGCGCGGTGTCTCAGGACCTCAGACGAGCAACGTCCTTCTCCAATCGGCGGCAACAGAACCGCTTCACACCGTAGGAGGGTCTGCGGGAGCCGTCAAAGGATTAAACGGATCGGCCGACGTCGGCAGGCTTCGGCGGCCTCAGCAGGCGTCGCGCATCAGCTCCGCCAGGTCGTGGTCGAGGTCGAGCTGCCGGTGCTCCGTGCCGGCCGGCACCAGCTCGCTCGTGGCCTGGAGGAAGCGGCGGATGTCGGCCGAGTGGACGTGCACGACGGCGGTGCCCTCGGGCGCGTGGAACTCCAGCACCGTGCGGTCGTACCCGTAGGGGCGCACCCGGACGTCGCCGTGGCCCTCGGCCGTGTGCAGGCCTGCGGCGAGCAGTTCACGGGCGAAGGTCCAGCAGACCTCGACGCCCTCCAGGGTGGCCGGAGCGGGGAAGGTCATACGGACGGCGAAGGGATCCCGGCGGTCGTAGTGCAGCGTGGCGGGGATGTTCGGCATCCGGGGCGCGGCGGCGACAAGACGGGCCTCTACGGGCTGCTCGATGACGATGGACAACGCCTTGCTCCCTCGTGACGGCGGGACGAACTTCCGGGCGGTGGGTCCGGACACTGGAAGAGACGCCGGAACCGGTCGATCCGTGCACACCGATTTCGAGTGACCTCGGTCACCGCGATTCATGCACGGGAGTGACTCAGCTCTCCTCCCGGCCCCTAGGGGCAGTTGAGGAGATCGAGGGCATCTGGACGCCACCGAGAGCCGTGGGCTAGCTTCCCCCGCCATGAGGCCCTTGGGGAAGACGCGGCGCACGGTACGTACGACACGAGGGAGCGGCCGGGTGGCTGCGGCGGTCTGCGGGGCGGCGCTCGCCGTCCTCACGGCCCTGCCCGCCCAGGCGCACCCGCAGCGGCCCGCGACGCCGCACTGGGACCTCAAGGACACCGGCGCCGCTTCCGTGCGCTTCCGGGGTCTCGCGGCCGTCGACCGTGACACCGCGTGGGTGGCGGGCACCCAGGGCACCGTCCTGCGCACCGCCGACGGGGGCGGGAGCTGGCGGAACGTCTCGCCGCCCGGCGCGGCCGACCTGCAGTTCCGGGACATCGAGGCGTTCGACGCGCGCCGCGCCGTGGTGCTGGCCATCGGCGAGGGCGAGGCGTCGCGCGTCTACCGCACCGAGGACGGCGGGACGACCTGGACGGAAGCCTTCCGCAACACCGACTCCCGCGCCTTCTACGACTGCATGACCTTCTTCGACCGCCGCCACGGCCTCGCCATGAGCGACCCGGTGGACGGAAGGTTCCGCATCCTGTCGACCAGCGACGCGGGCCGCTCCTGGAACGTGCTGCCCGACGAGGGGATGCCGGCCGCCCTGACCGGCGAGGCGGGCTTCGCCGCCAGCGGCCAGTGCCTGGTCGCCTCCGGGGCGAAGGACGTCTGGCTGGCGACCGGCGGGGCCGCACGCGCGCGTGTGCTGCACTCCTCCGACCGGGGACTGACCTGGACGGCCACCGACGCCCCGATCCCCGCGGGGGACCCCGCGCGCGGGGTCTTCGCCCTCGCCTTCCGCGACCGCACCCACGGCCTGGCCGTCGGCGGCGACTACCGCGCCGACCAGCCGTCCCCGCGGGCCGCCGCCACGACCGGCGACGGCGGCCGCACCTGGCGGCCCGCCGGCACGCCGCCGCCCGCCTACCGCTCCGGCGTCGCCTGGCTCCCGCACAGCCGCACCGCCGCCCTCGCGGTCGGCCCCACGGGCACCGACCTGACCACCGACGCCGGCCGCACCTGGCGCACCCTCGACACCGGCTCGTACGACACCGTGGACTGCACCCCGGACCTCGGCTGCTGGGCCGCCGGCGAACAGGGGCGCGTGGCGCGCCTGGAGAGCTGAGCCGTTTCCGGGGTACCCGGTGGGCGACGACGCGAATGGAGTGAGCGCACATGCCACGCGGTTCCAGCCCCGAGCGGGAACGCCAGTACGAGCACATCGAGGAGAGCGCGCGGGACCGGGGCGAGAGCACCGAGCGCGCGAAGGAGATCGCCGCCCGGACGGTCAACAAGGAACGAGCCCGGGCCGGCGAGTCGAAGACGGCCGGCCGCACGTCCGTCGAGGACATGTCGTCCGGCAGGCGCGGCGGCCTGCGGTCCGGCAAGGGCGCCCAGGGGCCCACCTACGACCAGCTCTACGAGGAGGCGAGGCGGCGGGGCGTCAAGGGCCGCTCGGGCATGGACAAGAGCGAGCTGCAGCGCGCCCTGGACGGCCGCAGGAGCTGACGCGAGCCGTACGCTCGTCCCCACCATGAGGATCGTGAACATTCCCGCGGGCTGGCCCGCGACCGAGGAAGAGGCCCGCGCCGTCCAGGACGAGCTGCGGACAGGGGTGGTGCTCGACGAACCGGGTCCGCAGCCCGGGACCGGGTATGTGACGGGCGTCGACGTCGCCTACGACGACGAGCGGGACGTCGTCGCCGCGGCGGCCGTCGTGCTGGACGCGGTGAGCCTCGACGTCGTCGCCGAGGCCACCGCGGTCGGGCGGATCTCCTTCCCGTACGTCCCCGGACTGCTCGCCTTCCGCGAGATCCCCACCGTGCTGGCCGCGCTGGCGGCTCTGCCCCGCCCGCCCGGCCTGGTCGTCTGCGACGGCTACGGCGTGGCCCACCCGCGCCGCTTCGGCCTCGCCAGCCACCTGGGGGTCCTCACCGGGCTGCCCACGATCGGCGTCGCCAAGAACCCGTTCACCTTCGCCTACGACGACCCGGACGCCCCGCGCGGATCGGCCTCCCCGCTGCTGGCGGGCGACGAGGAGGTGGGGCGTGCGCTGCGCACCCGGGCGGGGGTGAAGCCGGTCTTCGTGTCCGTCGGCCACCGCGTCACCCTGGACGACGCCTGCGCCCACACCCTTGCCCTCACCCCCGAGTTCCGCCTTCCGGAGACGACCCGCAGGGCGGACTCACTGTGCCGGAGGGCGCTTCAGGAGACGCTTCAGGAGGCGACGATCCGCCACTGACCCACTTCTTTGTACTCGGAGTCGTAGATCGCCGAACCGTCCTCGGCCTCCAGGGCGTAGTGCTTCAGGTTGCCGCCCCAGTACCGCAGGATGCGCCCCAGCTCACCCACCGGGTCCTGCGCCAACGCGCCCTCGTCCACGGTGACTTCGAGAACGAACTTCATGCTGCTCCCCTTCCGCTCCGGTTCTGTTCCGATCTGCTGCTTCAATCGTTTCATTGAAGTGCTTTTTGGCACTTGGGAGCACTTCGGGGCGCTGGGGAGCACTTGAGGGGCCGAGGGGAGCCGTGGGCGGCGGCGAAAGTCCCCAATGGGGGGCAAGGGGATCGGTGCGTGGCGTGCCTGCCCCTGAGTACGTCGTCTGAGTACCTGCACGGATGTGCGCCCCGCCACCGGCTCGGCAGGCTGGGCCGCATGACCACGCACCGAGCTCCGAAGCCCCTCGCCGACCCGACCCGATCCGTCGAGCGTGCCGTCAACGCCGCGTTGATCCTCGCCGTCCTGGCGGGGCTCGGCTGGATCGTCGGGATGATCTACACCCTCGTGCAGTGGCCGGTCTGAGGCCGCAGGCGCGACCGGGGCCCGTCAGCGGCGGGCCGCGACGCGGAAGCGGACGCCCGCGCGGGTCAGCCGCTCGGTCAGCGCGTCGCCCATCGCCACCGCCGTCGTGACCTGCCCCGCGGTCGGAGGGAGGTCGTCGCAGGCCAGGGCGAGCGCCGCCTCGGCGAACATCTTCGCCGTCTCGTCGTAGCCGGGGTCGCCGCCCGAGACCTCGGTGCACACCCGCCGGCCGCCGCCCTCGCCGACGAACCGGACGGAGAACCAGCTCCGCGCCCGCTTGTCCGCGCTCGGCCCCTCGCCGGGCCTGAGCCGGTCCGACAGCCAGCGCCGGGCGGGCGGCAGTTGGGCCGCCGCGACGAGCGTCCCGACCGCCGCGACACCGCCCACGGCGACGGGCAGCCGCCGTACGGCCGCGTAGTGCCGGTAGCGGAAGTCGGGCCCGTAGCGCGACAGCGACCTCGCCGAGCGGAGCACGATCCGCGGGTCGATGGTCGGCAGCGGCAGCGCCCAGGACCCGACCTCGGGGGCGAACCGGGGTGCGCCGATCGGCGCGGTGGCCCGGCGGCCCAGGAGCCGCGGTTCGTGCCGTCCCCGCTCCCGCGCGGCGGCCGCCATGTGCCGGCCGCGCGCGAACTGGCCCAGGGCGGAGGCGAAGGTACCGCCCGAGAAGGCGGCGTCGACGGTCACGAAGCCGTCCACGGTCAGCGGCACGCCCTGCGGGAGCTGCCGGACGGTGAAGTACACGCCCAGGTCGTGCGGGACGGAGTCGAAGCCGCACGCGTGGAGCAGCCGTGCGCCCGTCTCCCGCGCGCGTGCGTCGTGCCGGACGTACATCAGGTCCACGAACTCCGGCTCGCCGGTGAGGTCGAGGTAGTCGGCGCCGGTGTCCGCGCAGGCGGCCACGAGCTCCTCGCCGTACGTCACATAGGGGCCCACCGTCGTGGCCACCACGCGCGCGTGCTCGGCGAGGGCGCGCAGCGACGCAGGGTCCGAGGCGTCGGCGCGCAGCACCCCGACGTCCACGGCGAGCCGTTCGCGCAGCTCCTCCAGCTTCCGCTCGTCGCGGCCGGCGATCGCCCAGCGCAGATCGGCGGGCGCGTGCGCGGCGAGGTACTCCGCGGTGAGAGTTCCGACGAAGCCCGTGGCCCCGAAGAGCACGATGTCGTACGGACGGTCCGACCTTTTCAGCCTGCTCATGACATCCCTTCGCCTTGCAGCCCGCGCCGCTGTCGGTGGCTGAGGCTAGCGTGAGGAGTGCGGAGGCCGACGACGAGCCCGGAGGCAACAGGTGACCGTGGACAGGAACGCCCTGAGGAAATGGGCGAAAGTGCGCGAGTTCGCGCTCGGGCTGCCCGGCGCGACCGAGGAGTTCCCCTGGGGCGAGACGGTCGCCAAGGTCAACAAGAAGGTGTTCGTCTTCCTCGGCGTGGACGACGGCAGTCACCCGCTGGGCGTCACGCTCAAACTCGCGGAGGAGACGGCCCACGCCCACGCGCTGGCCGCGCCGGGCGCCGAGCCCGCCGGATACGGCCTGGGCAGGTCGGGCTGGGTGAGCCTGCCGCTGGAGGAGAAGGGCGCCCCCGCGGCCGAGCTGCTCTGCGACTGGGTCGAGGAGAGCTACCGCGCGATCGCCCCCAAGCGGCTCATAGCGGAGTTCGAAGCGCGCTGAGCCGGTCCGGCGGCCGACGGTGCGGCGGCCGGTGCGGGCATACTGGCTAAGCGCTTGCTTGTTCTGCTCTTGTGCCTGCTGGAACGTGTTCCTAACATCACTGGCGTTACATCGGTCGTGCCACAGCAAAGGAGCCGGATGACAACGGGACGGACGACCGGGCAGGCCGGGCAGGCCGGGCAGGGCCCACTGACCGGCGTGCGCGTGGTGGAACTCGCCGGGATCGGCCCCGGCCCCTTCGCGGGCATGCTCCTGGCCGACCTCGGCGCCGACGTCGTCCGCGTGGACCGCCCCGGCGGCTCGGCCCTCGGCATCGCCCCCGCCCATGACGTCACCAACCGCAACAAGCGCTCGGTGATCGTCGACCTCAAGGCGCCGGACGGCCCCGCGCGCGTGCTCGACCTGGCCGCCCGCGCCGACGTGCTCATCGAGGGAAACCGGCCGGGCGTGGCCGAGCGCCTCGGGGTCGGCCCCGCGGACTGTCACGCCCGCAACCCCCGACTGGTCTACGGCCGGATGACCGGCTGGGGCCAGCAGGGCCCCCTGGCCCACCGCTCCGGCCACGACGTCTCCTACATCGCCGTCACCGGCGCCCTCGGCATGATCGGCGCCCCGGACCAGCCGCCGCCGGCTCCCGCCAACCTGCTCGGCGACTTCGCGGGCGGCTCCCTCTACCTCGTCGTCGGCCTCCTCGCCGCCCTCCACCACGCGCGCGTGAGCGGCGTCGGCCAGGTCGTCGACGCGGCCATCGTCGACGGCACCGCCCACCTCTCCGCGATGATCCACGGCATGCTCGCCGCCGGCGGCTGGCAGGACCGGCGCGCCGCCAACCTCCTCGACGGCGGCTGCCCGTACTACGGCACCTACGAGACCGCCGACGGCGGCTACATGGCCGTCGGCGCCCTGGAGCCGCAGTTCTACGACGAGTTCGTCGACCTGCTGGGCCTGGCGGACTTCCGGGACGCCCGAACGGACTGGACGCGCTGGGGAGAGCTGCGCGAGGCCGTCGCCGCCCGCTTCAAGTCCCGCACACGCGACGAGTGGACGGCCCTTTACGAGGGCACCGACGCGTGCGTCGCGCCCGTGCTGTCGCTGCGCGAGGCCCCGCACCACCCGCACCTCGCCGCCCGCGGCACCTTCACCGACCACGGCGGCATCACCCAGCCCGCCCCGGCGCCCCGTTTCTCCGAGACCCCCACCGCCGTCCGCACCGGGCCCGCACGCCCCGGCGCCGACACGCGCGAAGTGGCCCGAGACTGGGACATACCGGGCCTCGTGGCGGATCTTGTGAAGACCTCCGAGAACACTCTCGCGCCCCAGAACGACTTCCCGCATCAGGGCGGCTGACCCCGCCCCGCTCGGCCCACCCTCCCGAAAGGCCTACCAGAGTGAGCACCGAAGCGTACGTGTACGACGCGATCCGCACCCCGCGCGGCCGCGGCAAGGCGAACGGCGCCCTGCACGGAACGAAGCCCATCGACCTCGTCGTCGGACTCATCCACGAGCTGCGAAGCCGCTTCCCCGGCCTCGACCCGGCCGCGATCGACGACATCGTGCTGGGCGTCGTCGGACCGGTGGGCGACCAGGGCTCCGACATCGCGCGCATCGCCGCGATCGCGGCCGGTCTGCCCGACACCGTGGCCGGCGTGCAGGAGAACCGCTTCTGTGCCTCGGGTCTGGAGGCGGTCAACCTGGCCGCCGCCAAGGTCCGTTCGGGTTGGGAGGACCTCGTCCTGGCGGGCGGCGTGGAGTCGATGTCCCGGGTGCCGATGGCCTCGGACGGCGGCGCCTGGTTCAACGACCCGATGACCAACCTGGCCGTCAACTTCGTTCCCCAGGGCATCGGCGCCGACCTCATCGCCACCATCGAGGGCTTCTCCCGGCGCGACGTCGACGAGTACGCGGCCCTGTCGCAGGAGCGGGCGGCGACGGCCTGGAAGGAGGGCCGCTTCGACCGCTCGGTCGTCCCCGTGAAGGACCGCGCCGGCCTCGTCGTCCTCGACCACGACGAGCACCCGCGGCCCGGCACCACGGCCGACTCCCTGGGGAAGCTCAAGCCCTCCTTCGCCGACATCGGCGAACTGGGCGGCTTCGACGCGGTCGCGCTCCAGAAGTACCACTGGGTGGAGAAGATCGACCACGTCCACCACGCGGGCAACTCCTCCGGCATCGTCGACGGCGCCTCCCTGGTCGCGATCGGCTCCAAGGAGGTCGGCGAGCGCCACGGCCTCACCCCGCGCGCGCGGATCGTCTCCGCCGCGGTCTCCGGCTCCGAGCCGACGATCATGCTCACCGGCCCCGCGCCTGCCACCCGCAAGGCGCTCGCGAAGGCCGGCCTGACCATCGACGACATCGACCTCGTCGAGATCAACGAGGCGTTCGCGGCGGTCGTCCTGCGCTTCGTCAAGGAAATGGGCCTGTCCCTGGACAAGGTCAACGTCAACGGCGGCGCGATCGCCCTCGGCCACCCGCTCGGCGCCACCGGCGCGATGATCCTCGGCTCGCTCGTCGACGAGCTGGAACGCCAGGACAAGCGCTACGGCCTCGTCACGCTGTGCGTGGGCGGCGGCATGGGCGTAGCCACCGTCGTCGAGCGCGTCTGACCACCCCAGCGGCAGCCCCAAGACTTCTACGGAGACCACCGTCATGACACTGAGCACCACCATCCGCTGGGAACAGGACCGCACCGGCCTGGTCACCCTCGTCCTCGACGACCCGGACCAGTCCGCCAACACCATGAACGCGGCGTTCCGCGCCTCCCTCGCCGCGGTCGCCGACCGCCTGGAGGCCGAGAAGGACACCGTCCGGGGCGTCGTCATCACCTCCGCCAAGAAGACCTTCTTCGCCGGCGGCGACCTGCGCGACCTCATCCGCGTCACCCCCGAGACCGCCCAGGAGCTGTTCGAGGGCGGGCTGGAGATCAAGCGCAACCTCCGCCGCATCGAGACCCTCGGCAAGCCGGTCGTCGCCGCGATGAACGGCGCGGCCCTCGGCGGCGGTTACGAGCTGGCCCTCGCCTGCCACCACCGGGTCGCCCTGGACGCGCCCGGCTCGAAGATCGGCTGCCCCGAGGTCACCCTCGGCCTGCTCCCCGGTGGCGGCGGCATCGCCCGCACCGTGCGCCTGCTGGGCATCACCGACGCCCTCCTCAAGGTCCTGCTCAAGGGCACCCAGTACAGCCCCCGGCAGGCGCTGGAGAACGGCCTGATCCACGAGGTCGCCGCCACCCCCGACGAACTCCTGGCCAAGGCCCACGCCTTCATCGACGCCAACCCCGAGTCCCAGCAGCCCTGGGACAGGCCCGGCCACCGCATCCCCGGCGGCACGCCCGCCCACCCGAAGTTCGCCGCCAACCTGCCCGCCTTTCCGGCCAGCCTGCGCAAGGAGACCAACGGCGCCCCCTACCCGGCGCCGCGCCGGATCCTCGCCGCCGCCGTCGAGGGCGCCCAGGTCGACTTCGAGACCGCCCAGGTCATCGAGGCCCGCTACTTCGTCGAGCTGGCCGCCGGGCAGACGTCGAAGAACATGATCCAGGCGTTCTTCTTCGACCTCCAGGCCGTCAACTCCGGCGCCAACCGCCCCAAGGGCGTCGCGCCCCGCCAGGTGCGCAAGGTCGCCGTCCTGGGCGCCGGGATGATGGGCGCCGGCATCGCCTACTCGTGCGCCCGCGCGGGCATCGACGTCGTCCTGCGGGACGTCTCCGCGGAAGCGGCCGCCAAGGGCAAGGCCTACTCCGAGAAACTCTGCGCCAAGGCCGTCTCCCGGGGCCGTACGAGCCAGGAGAAGGCGGACGCTCTGCTCGCCCGCATCACGCCCACCGCGGACCCGCAGGACCTGGCGGGCTGCGACGCCGTCATCGAGGCCGTGTTCGAGGACACCTCCCTCAAGCACAAGGTCTTCCAGGAGATCGAGCACATCGTCGAGCCCGACGCCCTGCTCTGCTCCAACACCTCCACCCTCCCCATCACCGTCCTCGCCGAGGGCGTCGAACGCCAGAACGACTTCATCGGGCTGCACTTCTTCTCGCCCGTCGACAAGATGCCGCTCGTCGAGATCATCAAGGGCGAGCGCACCGGGGACGAGGCGCTCGCGCGCGCCTTCGACCTGGTCCGGCAGATCAAGAAGACGCCGATCGTCGTCAACGACTCGCGCGGCTTCTTCACCTCGCGGGTGATCGGCCACTTCATCAACGAGGGCGTCGCCATGGTCGCCGAGGGCATCGAGCCCGCGTCCGTGGAGCAGGCGGCCGCCCAGGCGGGCTACCCCGGCAGGGTGCTGGCCCTGATGGACGACCTGACGCTCACCCTCCCGCAGAAGATCCGCAAGGAGTCGAAGCGGGCCGTGGAGGAGGCCGGCGGCACCTGGCCCGGGCACCCCGCGGAGACCGTCATCGACCGCATGGTCGAGGAGTTCGACCGCCCCGGCCGCAGCGGCGGCGCGGGCTTCTACGAGTACGGGGCCGACGGCAGGCGGGGCGCGCTGTGGCCGGGCCTGCGCGAGCACTTCACGCGCGCGGGCGCCGAGATCCCCTTCGAGGACATGCAGGAACGCATGCTCTTCGCCGAGGCCCTCGACACCGTCAAGCTCATCGAGGAGGGCGTGCTGACGTCCGTGGCCGACGCCAACATCGGCTCCCTCTTCGGCATCGGCTTCCCCGGCTGGACCGGCGGGGTGCTCCAGTACATCAACGGCTACGAGGGCGGGCTCCCCGGATTCGTGGCACGCGCGCGTGAGCTCGCCGAGCGCTACGGCGACCGCTTCACCCCGCCCGCGCTGCTGGTGGCGAAGGCGGAGCGGGGCGAGCCCTTCACGGACGCCCGCTGAACCACCGGCCGGTCACCGTCAAGGGGGAGCCGTCGTCCGTCGGCGGCTCCCCGAGCCACTCCCGCAGCTCCTCCGTGAGCGACCGCTGGAAGGCCGTCGGCAGCGCCTGGACGACCAGGGGCTGCATGTGCGACGAGAGCGACCTCACCGCCTGCGCGTCCCGCTTCGGCACCTCCTCGCGCAGCAGCCGGGACAGCTCGTGCGCCGCGTCGCGCGCATGGTCGAGGAGGACGGTCCGGGCCGCGCGGATCGACTCCGGCGGGAGCGGCACGTCCAGGAGGCGGACGCCCAGCCTGACCAGACCCGGATCGACGCGGTACGCGTCCGCGCCGCCCGGGTCTGCGGTGCGGGCCTGCACCACGCCCATCGCGACGAGCCGGTCCACGTCCTCCGCGCCGAGCGTCCGCCCCGCCCGCCGCCGGAGTTCCTCCGGCGTCACGGTCTCCACGGCGTCCGGCGCCAGGAGGCCACCACGGCCCGGTGCACGGCGAGGTCATGGGCGTCGAGACCGGGCGGCAACCGGTCCAGACAGCGCTCGATCGCCGTCGGCGTCAGGCCCTGCCGCCGCAGCTCCTCGATCAGCGCGAGGCGGGCGAGATGCCCGGCGCCGTAGTGCCCCACCCGGCGCGGCCCGATGACCGGCGGGGGCAGGAGCCCCTTGGCGCCGTGGAAGCGCACCGTCCGCACCGTGACTCCCGCCCGGGCGGCCAGTTCGTCCACCGTGAGGGCCGGCTCGTCCGTCTCGCTCGTCAGGCGCGGCAGTATCGCCGTCGCGGCTCGTGGAGCAGCGGCTCGGGGCCCGTTGTCAGTGGCACCGCCTACGGTGGCGTCATGTCGGAGATCGCTTATGTCCGGGGTGACGCCACCGTTCCGTCGGTGAAGGGCGTCAAGGTGATCGCCCATGTCTGCAACGACATCGGGGGATGGGGCAAGGGCTTCGTCCTGGCGCTGTCCCGCCGCTGGCCGGAGCCGGAGGCCGCCTACCGAGCCTGGCACCGCGACCGGGCCGCCAACGACTTCGGCCTGGGCGCGCTCCAGCTCGTCCAGGTGGAGCGGTACGTGTGGGTCGCCAACCTGGTCGGCCAGCGCGGCACCCGGACCGGCAGCAAGGGCGTCCCGGTGCGCTACGAGGCCATCGACACCGCGCTGTCCGGGCTCGCCGACCGGGCGCTCGAACTCGGCGCGTCGGTCCACATGCCGCGGATAGGCTGCGGACTGGCCGGCGGCAAGTGGTCCCGCGTCGAGCCGCTGGTCACCGAGCGGCTGGTGCGGCGGGGCGTCGCGGTGACGGTGTACGACCACGGGGAGGGGTAGCGCACATGCGCGAAGGCATGCGCGGGGACGTGCACCCTGACTTCCACGGGGACATGAGCGAGGACACGGTCGGGGACGTCGACGTCCTGGTCCTGGGCGGGGCCGGCGTCGACACGATCGTGTACGTGCCGGAGCTGCCGCTCCCGTACGCCGACAGCTACATGATCGACAGCGGGATCCGGGCCCGCGCCGGACAGACCGGCGACTTCGTCGCCCTGGGCCTCGCCGCCCTCGGCCTGCGCACCCACCACCTGGACTTCCTCGGCGACGACCCCGAGGGCGACCTGGTCCGCGCCCTGCACGAGAAGCACGGCATCGCCCTCACCGCGATTCCGCAGCCCGCCGGAACCAAGCGCGCGGTCAACCTGGTGAGCCCGGACGGCCGGCGGCTCTCGCTGTACGACACCAGCCGCGGGCGCCCGGACGACCGCTTCCCCGAGGGCACCCTGCGGGCGCTGGCCGCGGCGAGCCGCCACGCGCACGTCTCCATCACGCAGCCCTGTGCCGAGGCCCTGCCCCTGCTGCGCGAGGCGGGCCTCGGCATCTCCACCGACCTGCACAACTGGGACGGGGAGAACCCCTACCAGGAGGCCTTCGCCCACGCGGCGGACGTCGTCTTCGTCTCCGCGGCGGTGCTGTCCGATCCGGAGGCGACCATGCGCCGTATCGCGGAGCACGGCCGCGCCGAGGTCGTCGTCGCCACGGCGGGCGCGCAGGGCGCGTATCTGCTCTCCGAGGGCGAGTTGACCCACATACCGGCCGTCACCCCGCCCGCGCCGGTGGTGGACTCCAACGGCGCGGGCGACGCCTTCGCGTCCGCCTTCCTCTTCGGCCGCCTCAGCGGCGAACCGCCGCGCCGATGCGCCGAGTACGGCGCACTGGCGGGGGCGTACGCGTGCACGGTGCCGTCCACGGAGAGCGCGGCCCTCTCGCGCGAAGCGCTGCTGGCCCGAGCCGGATCCTGAACGGGCGCGCCAGGCCTACTTGCGCCTGGCCGCCGTGAGGCCGATCAGACCGACGAGGACGACGACCGCGCCCAGCAGGGACAGCACGGGGATCCCGGCGATCAGCCCGATGCCGACCCCCAACGACCCGATGCCCGCTGTCACTCTCCACCCGACCTCGTTGCTGTTCTGCGCACTCGCCATGACCGTCCCCCCACCTCGTCCGTGATTCCTTCACGCGTTGTTACCCAAAGTCGACCGGAATCAGACGGGAGTTCGGGTCAGTGCTCGTGCAGGTCGTTCGTCGCCGCGATCTTCTTCCAGGACTTCGGCGGCACGGGCGCGCCGCGAACAGCGGCAGCGGCCTTCGCGGCCGGCGCGTCGGCAGCCGCCGGCGTCGTCGGTGTCGTAGGGGCCGTCGGTGTCGTAGGGGCCGTCGGCTTCGTCGGCTGGAACAGCCAGGTGTCGAACAGCGCGCCCAGCCGCTTCCCGGAGACCTGCTCGGAGTACGCCTGGAACTCGGCGATCGTCGCGTTGCCGTACGCGTGCTCCTGCGGCCAGCCCTTCAGAAGGGCGAAGAACGCGTCGTCGCCGATCTCGTTGCGCAGCGCCTGCACCGCCAGCGCGCCCCGGTCGTAGACGGCGATGTCGAACTGGTGCGCGGCGCCCGGGTCGCCCGGCTTCACCGTCCAGAACGCGTCGTCGGCCGGGTGCGAGGCGTACACGTAGTCCGCGAGTTCCTGCGCTGTGCCCTCGCCCTCGTGCTCGGACCACAGCCACTGCCCGTACCGCGCGAAGCCCTCGTTGAGCCAGATGTCCTTCCAGCCCTTCACGGACACCGAGTCGCCGTACCACTGGTGCGCCAGCTCGTGCACCACGAGGGAGCTGTTGGAGCCGCTCGCGAACTGCCGCGGGCTGTAGTACACCCGGCTCTGCGTCTCCAGCGCGAACCCGGTGGTGGTGTCGGGGACATACCCGCCGGCCGTGCTGAACGGGTACGGCCCGAAGTAGCCGCTCAGCCAGTCGACGATCTCGCCGGTGCGCTCCACGCTCGCCCGCGCGGCCCCGTCGTTGTCCCCGAGGTTCCTGCTGTAGGCGTTGATCACCGGCACGCCGCCCTCGGACGTGCTCGTCGTGACGTCGAATCTCCCGAGCGCCAGCGTGGCGAGATAGGTCGCCTGCGGCTTGTTCTGACGCCAGGTGTAGCGGGTCCAGCCGAGGCGTGAAGTCGTCGACTGGAGGGTGCCGTTGGAGATGGCCTGGGTGCCGTCCGGCACGGCCACCGACACGTCGTAGGTCGCCTTGTCGAGCGGGTGGTCGTTGCTCGGGAACCACCACCAGGCCGACTCGGGCTCGTCCGCCGCGACCGCTCCGTCCGGTGTGCGGTGCCAGGTGGAGAAGCCGTACGCGCTCTTCGTCGACGGCACCCCGCTGTACCGGACGACGACCGTCACGGACGTCCCCTTCGCCAGCGGGCTCTTCGGCGTGACCACCAGCTCGTGCTCGCCGGAGGTGGTGAACGCGGCCGTGGCGCCGTTGACGCGGACCTCGCTGACGTCCAGCAGGAAGTCCAGGTCGAAGCTCGACAGGTCCTCGGTGGTCCGCGCGAGGATCGTCGCCGTCCCCGCCAGCTCGTCCGTGGCCGGCTGGTAGGTCAGCCGCAGGTCGTAGTGGGAGACGTCGTAGCCGCCGTTGCCGTAGGCCGGGTAGTAGGGGTCGCCGATGCCCGACGCGCCGGGGGAGTGGCTCGCGGCGGACGCCGGGATCGCCAGCAGCACGGACGCGGCGGCGAGTGCGCCCGGCGCGATGAGTCTGCGGTGCACGAAAGCTCCAAGTCGTGGGGGACGGAGGTCTGTTCGGAGCCTATTGAGTCCCTGTGCGCGCAGTGGTGTCCACCGCCGCCCCTGTCACACGATCGCCATTCGGCCGTCATGGGCACACCCCTTTCCTGGATGCCTTTCGGTCACAGCGGGCGCACAGCGGCCCTCTTCTGCACGGGAGTTGACCGGGGTAGCGTCCCGCGCATGTCGACACGCATGCGCTTCACGATCTGGAGACCGCTCGCGAGTGCCGTCATCACCCTTGTGACGGCCGCCCTCCTCGCCCCGACGGCAGCCCACAGCGCCACGGGCGCCGCAGGGTTCTCCGGCCCCCCGCGCGAGAGCAGGCCCGTCTACTCCTACGAGCACGCCATCCGCGAAGCCGTCTGGGTCGACACCGGACTCGACGGCGACGGCGACGGGCGGACGGACCGCGTCGCCGTCGACGTCGTCCGCCCCCGCGAACTCGCCGCCCAGGGCCGCAAGGTGCCCGTCATCATGGACGCGAGCCCTTACTACTCCTGCTGCGGACGCGGAAACGAGAGCCAGCGCAAGACGTACGACGCGGCCGGGAACGTCGTCCGGATGCCGCTTTTCTACGACAATTACTTCGTTCCGCGCGGCTACGCCTTCGTCGGCGTCGACCTGGCCGGCACCAACCGCTCCGACGGCTGCGAGGACGTCGGCGGCCGCTACGAGGTCCAGTCCGCGAAGGCCGTCGTCGACTGGCTGAACGGCCGCGCCAAGGCCTACACCACCCGCACCGGCGGCGCTACCGCCAAGGCGGGCTGGACCAACGGCAGGACCGGCATGATCGGCAAGAGCTGGGACGGCACCATAGCCAACGCCGTCGCCGCCACCGGTGTGCGGGGCCTGAAGACGATCGTGCCGATCAGCGCCATCTCCTCCTGGTACGACTACTACTTCGCCCAGGGCGCGCCCCTCTACGACTCGGGGCCCGACTGGCTCGCCGACTACGTCGACAGCCCGGAGTCCCACGCCAAGTGCACGGCCGTCCAGCAGCGACTCGTGGACGAGGCCCCGCGCACCGGCGACCTGACCTCGCTGTGGGCCGAACGCGACTACGTCAAGAACGCGCACCGCGTGAAGGCCAGCGTCTTCCTCGTGCACGGCCTCCAGGACCTCAACGTCCGCACCAAGCACCTCGGCCAGTGGTGGGACGCCCTCGCGAGGAACGGGGTGGACCGCAAGATCTGGCTCTCCCAGACCGGCCACGTCGACCCCTTCGACTTCCGCCGCGCCGCCTGGGTGGACACCCTGCACCGCTGGTTCGACCACGAACTCCTCGGCTACGACAACGGCATCGACCGCGAGCCCATGGCCGACATCGAGCGCCACCCCGACCAGTGGGTCACCTCCACGGTCTGGCCGCCGAAGGGCACGCGGACCGCGACGCTGCGTCCGGCCGCCGGCGCCGAGTCGGGCGTCGGCACCCTCGGCCTGCGCAAGGCCGCCGGCACCGCGACCTTCACCGACGACCCGCGGGTCGGCGAGACCGAGTGGGCCGCGCAGATCGACACGCCGACCCCCGAGAAGGCCGGGTTCGTCACCGGCGCCCTCACCCGCGACCTGCGGCTGTCCGGCTCCTCGAAGGTCACCGTCACCGCCACGCCCAGCACCGCGACGGCGCATCTGAGCGCCGTCCTCGTCGACATCGGCCCCGACACCGTCCGGGACTACGCGGCGAGCGGCGAGGGCATCACCACGCTCGCCGACCGCACCTGCTGGGGCGCGAGCACCGCGGGCGACAGCGCCTGCTTCAAGGAGACGACGGCGAAGACGGCCGACGTCGGCCGGACGGTCGTCAGCCGCGGCTGGGCCGACCTGGGCACTTACGCCGACCCGGGCAAGGGCGTCCCGCTCACCCCGGGCAGGGCGTACACGATCACCCTCGACCTGGCGGCCACCGACCACGTCGTGCCGGCCGGACACCGCCTGGCGCTGATCGTCGCGGGCACCGACAAGGACCTCATCGACCCGCCCGCCGACACCCCGACCCTCACCCTGGACCTGTCCCGCACCTCGGCCCGGGTCCCGTTCGCCGGCGGCGCCGAGGCCTTCGCCCGCGCCACGTCCGGATCGGCGTCCCTCACCCCCGACACCGGGCCCCTGGACGGTGTACGGACACCGCACCACACGTACCGGATCCCGTGATCCCTGGGACGCCTGGCCAGGCCCTGTCGGCCGATCACGCCGCAGACGCGGGGTGTGGTGCGCTCCCCCGGAGGGGGTGCCCCCACCCCCGGAGGAGCACGCACCACACCCCGCTCACCGGCACTACCGAGGCACCGCCGCTTTCCTGCGACTTGATCGGCCGGACAGGTCTTGGTCGGCGGCCGGGCGAACGAGCTCGGCCGCCGCCTCCGCGCACCCCCAGGCCACCGTCACGCCCGCCCCGCCGTGCCCGTAGTGATGGACCACCGTCCGCCCGTCCGGCAGCGGGGTCCGCTCCAGCCGCACCGCGGCCCGGGCCGGCCGCAGCCCCACCCGGTGCTCCAGGATCCGCGCCCCGGCGACCTCCGGCCGCAGCGCCGCACACCGCCGGACGATCGCCTCTGCGGTCTTCGGGTCCGGCTCCAGCGACCAGACGTCGTCCTGCGCGGTGCCCCCCAGCAGCAGCCGCCCGGGCTGCGGGAAGAGGTAGGCCATCTCCCCGTCCGGGCCGGTGGCGACGAGCCAGGTGTCGACCCCGGGGTTCTCCACCACGACGAGCTGCCCGCGCACGGGCCGCACCGACGCGTCCGCCGCCAGCTCCCGCGCGCCCAGCCCGGTGCAGTTGACCACGACCGGCGCCTCGACCTGCGCCAGGTCGGTCACCGTGCGCTCCTCGACCGTGCCGCCCGCCCGCAGCAGCCGCTCCCGCAGCCACGGCAGATGTCTCGCCATGTCGATCAGCGGCAGCCGCGCCCGGATGCCGGCGCCGGCGGCGTACTCCCGCGCGGTGGACCGGCGCAGCCCGGCCAGCCGGCCGACGGCCCAGCTCTCGACGTCGGCCAGGTCCGTTCCGCCCATCACCCCGTCGACCAGGCGCACCCCGGTCTCCGCGGGTCGCGCGGCGAGCCGTTCGTAGATCTCCAGCGACCGCAGGGCCCACGCCCGCGCCGATGCCATCGGCTCGATGTGGTACGGCCACCACAGCCCACCGGCCACGGCCGACGTGGTCCGCTCGGCCGGTTCCCGCGTCCACACCCGCACCCGCAGACCGCGCTCGGCGAGGACGACGGCCGTCGCCAGCCCGATGACCCCGCCGCCGACCACGATCACATCACCGCTCGATCGACTGTCCACGCCCGGACGTTAACCGACCGCGCGGCCGTCCGGCGAGACCGCGGGGGACCGCGGCGGCCGGGAGCCCCGGACGACGACTAGGATCTACGACCTGATGACTGCCACCCTCGTCGCCAAGAACCTCGCCGCCGGGCACGGCGACCGCTCCCTCTTCTCCGGGCTCGACCTCGTCGTCGCCCCCGGAGACGTGATCGGGCTGGTCGGTGCCAACGGCGCGGGCAAGTCCACCCTGCTGAAGCTGCTCGCCGGGCTCACCACGCCCGAGCAGGGCGAGCTCAGGCTCTCCCCGCCGACCGCGAGCGTCGGCCATCTGCCCCAGGAACCGGAGCGCCGCCCCGGTGAGAGCGTGCGTGGGTTCCTCGCCCGCCGCACCGGCGTCGCCGAGGCGCAGCGCACGATGGACGAGGCCACCCAGGCCCTCGTCGACGGCGCGCCCGGCTCCGACGACGCGTACGCGACGAGCCTGGAGCGCTGGCTCGACCTCGGCGGCGCCGACCTCGACGAGCGCGCCGAGGAAATCGCCGACTCGCTGGGGCTCGGCGTGGACCTCGACCAGCCGATGACCGCCCTGTCCGGCGGCCAGGCCGCCCGCGCGGGCCTGGCCTCCCTCCTCCTCTCCCGCTACGACGTCTTCCTCCTCGACGAGCCGACCAACGATCTCGACCTGGACGGCCTGGAGCGCCTCGAACGCTTCGTGACCGGTCTGCGGGCCGGCACCGTAGTCGTCAGCCACGACCGCGAGTTCCTGACCCGCACGGTCACCAAGGTCCTCGAACTCGACCTCGCCCAGCAGCAGATCAACCTCTACGGCGGCGGCTACGACGCCTACCTGGAGGAGCGGGACGTGGCCCGCCGGCACGCACGCGACGACTTCGAGGAGTACGCCGACAAGAAGGCCGCCCTCCAGGACCGTGCGCAGACCCAGCGCTCCTGGATGGACAAGGGTGTGAAGAACGCGCGCCGCAAGGCGGGCAACGACAACGACAAGATCGGCCGCAAGTTCCGCAGCGAGGCCAGCGAGAAGCAGGCCGCGAAGGCCCGGCAGACCCAGCGGATGATCGAACGCCTGGACGTCGTCGAGGAGCCCCGCAAGGAGTGGGAGCTGCGCATGGAGATCGCGGCCGCCCCGCGCTCCGGCGCGGTCGTCGCCACCCTGCGCGAGGCCGAGGTGCGGCGCGGCGACTTCACGTTCGGGCCGGTCACCCTGCAGATCGACTGGGCCGACCGGGTCGCCGTCACCGGCGCGAACGGCGCGGGCAAGTCGACCTTGCTCGGCGCGCTCCTCGGCCGGATCCCGCTGGACGCCGGACAGGCCGGCCTCGGCTCGGGCGTCCTGGTCGGCGAGGTCGACCAGGCGCGGCAGCTGTTCCACGGCTCCGAGTCGCTGCTGGACGCGTTCCGCGCGGCCGTCCCGGACACCGAACCGGTCGAGGTGCGCACCTTGCTGGCCAAGTTCGGTCTGAAGTCGGACCATGTCGTGCGCCCGGCGGCCACCCTGTCACCCGGCGAGCGCACCCGCGCCGCTCTCGCCCTCCTCCAGGGCCGGGGCGTCAACCTCCTCGTCCTCGATGAGCCGACGAACCACCTCGACCTGCCTGCCATCGAGCAACTGGAGTCGGCCCTCGACGCCTACGAGGGCACGCTGCTCCTGGTCACCCACGACCGCCGCATGCTGGACGCGGTCCACGTCACACGCCGTCTGGAGGTCGCGGACGGCAAGGTGACGGAACGCTAGGACCTGTCCTGGCCGGCGTCCCGGGCGGCCCGTTCCACCCGCTCCCGGTGGGCCGCCCACCAGGCCGCGTCCGCCTCGGGTGTGTTGCGGCCGCCGGGCCGCTGGCCGACCGCCCCGTCGATCAGTTCCCGCACGATGTCGGCGTGTCCGGCGTGCCGCTGCGTCTCGGCGATCATGTGGGTGAGGCTGTGATGGAGCGTGAGCTCGCTGCCCGGGTCCCCGGGGATCCGGCCGACGGCGTCCAGCGGCAGCGCCGCGATCGTCTCGTCCGCGTGTGCGCAGGCCCGCCGGTACAGCCCGACGATCGCCTCCCGCGTCTCGTCGGCCCGCGCCCACAGGTCGGCGTTCGGCTCGGCGTCCCCGGCGATCCACAAGGGCGGTCCCGCGAACGGTCGGCCGTAGGTCGACCCGAAGTACAGCGCCTCCGCGCCCGCCAGATGCTTGACCAGCCCCAGCAGACTGGTGCCGGTCGGTGTCATGGGCCGGCGCACGTCGTACTCCGCCATCCCGTCGAGCTTCCACACCACGGCGTCGCGGGCGTCCTGAAGATACTTCCGAAGGTCTGTCTTCGCGTCCGGTCCGGTCATACGGACATTCTGCGGACCCCGAGATCTCCGGCAACAGCTTTTCAGACGAGGCGAGTCGCCAGCCCCGGGTAGTCGACGACGTACCCGTCCGCGTCGAACTCGACGTCGCTGCGCAAGGACCCGGAGCCGAACCGGACCCGGGTGCCTTTCCGACCCGGTCCGAGGTAGGTGTACGTCTGCCACGACGGCCGCACGGTCAGCGCCGGCACCGACACCCACGCCATCAGCAGGCGACGCTCGCCCGGCCCCCGGTGCAGCCCGTGGCGCAGCACCGGCATGGTGTTGGTGAGCGGGCAGAGGCCGAGGTCGCAGTCGAGGGCGCCGTCGAAGCCGGGCAGCGGCTCCCCGTCCGCCGTCCAGCCGCCCCGGCCGTCGTGCCGCAGATCGAGGGACCGCGTCCGCTCGGCCGTCTCCACGGTCACCCGCAGCCGCCGCGTGACGAACCCGTCGACGGCGTCGAGCTCGTACGACACCCAGTACGGCGCCGGCGTCGTACCGACCGCCCGCCCCCGGGCCCGCAGCACCCCGTCGCCGTCCTCGACCCACGCGGTCTCGTACCCCCCACTCGCGGCGACGCTCCAGCTGAGGACACGGGAAGTACGCATACAGTCACTGTACGAGGGGTGCCGGGGACGGGCCCCGCACGTGTGGCCCGCGGTCGGGCATGTCGCATGTGCGCGGCCACGCCCCCGCCTGCCGCAGCAGAAGGCCGACCGCGCCGCGGCCCGCGCGTTGTTGGGCCCCGACAGCCGTACTCGGGCTGCCCGGGTCCGACCTGCCTCAGCCGTCCCCCGCTTCGCACGGCCCGGGCTCACCTCGCTTCGGCCGAACCGCCGGGCCCGCCGCGCCTCACGCGAGGTCGGGCCCGACGCCTCACGTTCTGCTCAGCGCTTGCCCTTCTTCGGGTCGGCCAGGCCGGCTCGGCGCAGGGCGTCGGCCATCGCGCTGTTGGCCGGCGGGGGAGCCTGGCGGGAACCGCCGCCGGCGCCTCCGCCGCGCTGGCCGCCCTGCTGGCGTTGCTGCGGCGGGCGACCGCCGCCTCGCTGCTGCCGACCGCCGCCGGAGGACCGGTCCTGGCCCTGCGGGGCCGCCTCGTCGTCCAGACGGAGCGTCAGCGAGATCCGCTTGCGCGGGATGTCGACGTCGAGGACCTTCACCTTGACGATGTCACCGGGCTTGACGACGTCCCGAGGGTCCTTGACGAACGTCTTCGACAGGGCGGAGACATGCGCCAGACCGTCCTGGTGGACGCCGATGTCGATGAATGCCCCGAAGGCCGCCACGTTCGTCACGACCCCCTCCAGGACCATCCCGGAGGACAGGTCGGAGATCTTCTCCACGCCCTCCTTGAAGGTGGCCGTCTTGAAGGCGGGCCGCGGGTCGCGACCGGGCTTCTCCAGCTCCTTGAGGATGTCGCTGACGGTCGGCAGACCGAACGTCTCGTCCACGAAGTCGTTCGCCCGCAGCGAGCGAAGGACGCCCGTGTTGCCGATCAGGGACGCCACCTCCTGGCCGGAGGTCTTCACCATGCGCCGCACCACCGGGTACGCCTCCGGGTGCACGCTGGAGGAGTCCAGCGGGTCGCTGCCGCCGCGGATGCGCAGGAAGCCCGCACACTGCTCGTAGGCCTTCGGGCCGAGCCGGGCCACCTTCTTCAGCTCGGAGCGGGAGGTGAACGGCCCGTTGGCGTCCCGGTGCGACACGATGTTCTCGGCGAGGCCCGAGGAGATCCCGGACACGCGCGACAGCAGCGGCGCCGAGGCCGTGTTGACGTCCACGCCCACGCCGTTCACGCAGTCCTCCACCACCGCGTCCAGCGACCGCGACAGCTTCACCTCGGACAGGTCGTGCTGGTACTGGCCGACGCCGATCGACTTCGGGTCGATCTTCACCAGCTCGGCGAGCGGGTCCTGGAGGCGGCGCGCGATCGAGACGGCGCCGCGCAGCGACACGTCCATCTCGGGCAGCTCCTGCGAGGCGAACGCGGAGGCCGAGTACACGGACGCGCCGGCCTCGGACACCATCACCTTGGTGAGCCGCAGCTCCGGGTGCTTGGCGATGAGCTCACCGGCGAGCTTGTCGGTCTCCCGGGACGCCGTGCCGTTGCCGATGGCGATCAGCTCGACCGCGTGCTCCTTCGACAGCCGCGCGAGCCCCGCGATCGCCTCGTCCCACTTGTTCGCGGGGACGTGCGGGTAGATCACGTCGGTGGCGACGACCTTGCCGGTCGCGTCGACGACGGCGACCTTCACGCCGGTACGGAACCCGGGGTCCAGGCCGAGCGTCGCACGCGTGCCGGCCGGGGCGGCGAGCAGCAGGTCACGGAGGTTCGCGGCGAACACGTCGACCGCCTCGTCCTCGGCGGCCGTCCGCAGCCGCAGCCGCAGGTCGATGCCGAGGTGGACGAGGATCCGGGTGCGCCAGGCCCAGCGGACCGTGTCCGTCAGCCACTTGTCGCCCGGGCGGCCGCGGTCGGCGATCTTGAACCTCGACGCCACGATGGGTTCGTACGACGACGGACCCGGCTGCTCGGAGGGTTCCTCCGGCTCCAGGACGAGGTCGAGGACGTCCTCCTTCTCGCCGCGCAGCATCGCCAGGATCCGGTGCGAGGGCAGCGCGGTGAACGGCTCGGCGAAGTCGAAGTAGTCGGCGAACTTCGCGCCCGCCTCCTCCTTGCCCTCGCGCACCTTGGCCGCGAGCCGCCCGCGCGTCCACATGCGCTCGCGCAGCTCGCCGATCAGGTCGGCGTCCTCCGAGAACCGCTCGGTGAGGATCGCCCGCGCGCCGTCCAGCGCGGCCTGCGGATCGGCGACGCCCTTGTCGGCGTCGACGAACGCGGCGGCCGCAGTGAGCGGATCGACCGACGGGTCGCCGAGCAGCCCCTCGGCGAGCGGCTCGAGGCCCGCCTCGCGCGCGATCTGCGCCTTGGTGCGCCGCTTGGGCTTGAACGGCAGGTAGATGTCCTCGAGGCGCGCCTTGGTCTCGGCCCCGCGGATCTGCGCCTCGAGCGCGTCGGTCAGCTTGCCCTGCTCGCGGACCGACTCCAGGATCGCCGTCCGCCGCTCCTCCAGCTCCCGCAGATAGCGCAGCCGCTCCTCGATCGTGCGCAGCTGCGCGTCGTCGAGCATCTCGGTCGCTTCCTTGCGGTAGCGGGCGATGAAGGGCACCGTCGAGCCGCCGTCGAGCAGCTCCACGGCGGACCTCACCTGCCGCTCCCGTACGCCGAGCTCCTCGGCGATCCTGCCTTCGATGGACCCTACTTCGATGGACCCGGGTGTCGTCACGATCCCGTACCGCCTTCTCCACTGAGGTTGCGCGGCAATTGTGGCAGGTGGCGCCGACACCCGGGCAGCAGGGCGCACCCCCGGCGGCCGTCGAGCACGGCCCGCGGCCGCTTCAGCCCGACGTGGTCCAGGTGAAGCGCGGCTCCCTGCGTTCCAGGAAGGCGGCGACACCCTCCGCGGTGTCGCCGGCCGCGCGCGCCTGCGCGCTCCAGTGGGCGTCCCGGTCCGTGCGTCCGTTCGCGAACTCCTTCGCGGCGGCCTGCGTCAGCTGCGAGCGGGACACGAGCACGCGCGTGAACTCCGCGACGCGTCTGTCGAGTCCGTCGGCGGGCAGCACCTCGTCGACCAGCCCCGTGCGCAGCGCCCGCTCCGCGTCGATCAACTCGCCCGAGAACAGCAGATACTTGGCGGTGGCCGGGCCGACCAGGGAGACCAGCCGCCGGGTGGCGGACGACGCGTAGACGATCCCGAGCTTCGCCGGCGTCACCCCGAACAGCGCGCCCTCCTCGGCGAACCGCAGGTCGCAGGCCGCGGCGAGCTGGGCGCCCCCGCCCACGCAGTGGCCCCGGACCGCAGCGAGCGTCGGCTTGGGGAACGCGGCCAGGGCCTCCTCGGCACGCACCGACAGCTTCTGCGCCTCCTCCGGCGACCCCTGGAGCGTGGAGATGTCGGCCCCCGCGCAGAAGGTGCCGCCCGCGCCGGTCAGCACCAGCGCCCGCACTCCGGGGTCGGCGGCCAGGGCGTCCAGCAACGGGGGCAGCGCCGCCCACATCGCGGCCGTCATGGCGTTGCGCTTCGCCGGGTGGTGCAGGACGACGGTGGCGACCGCGTCGGTGACGCCGTGCAGCAGTTCGGGCTCCATGCTTCGGATCTAATCACCCGGCGGCCTCCATGATCGAGACGGCCGATGGGAGACGGCCCATGTGAGAGCGGCGACACCGGTGGCAAAGGGAGGTAAAAGGGAAGAGCGGCGCCGTCGAACCCGTACAACCCGAAGAGTGCGCGAAGGCGGCGCGGAGGGGACAGAAACGGTCCTGCGGTCGACCGCAGCCGCCATGGGCGGTCGGAAGCGCTCGATAACTGCTGACTTCTGTTCAGTCATCCGGTCGGAAGCGCCTCGTTACCAACACTCGACGTGTGGTGACAATCGAGCGTGAGGGTGGCGACCGGACGATGGACGATCAAGGGCGTGGGCCGGACCCACGCCCAGAGGACGGCCCGGGCCCGGGCGCACCTGCCGAATCCATCGAGGAGAGCGTGCCGCGACCGCTGCCCTACGAGGGCGTCTGGCGGTTCACCGCGGCCGCCGTGGACGTCTCGGTCCCGCAGGCCCGGCACGCCGTCCGGGACCTGCTGTACCGCCAGGGCGTGCCGGTCTCGGACGACCTGGCCCAGGGGATCCTGCTGATCGTCTCCGAGCTGGTGACCAACGCCGTCCGGCACGCGGCGGTGCTGTCGCCGATGCTCGCGGTGGAGATCGCCGTCGGAGCCGAGTGGGTCCGGGTGTCCGTGGAGGACGGCCACCCCTACCGCCCGACCGCCCTGGAGGCCGACCACGGCCGGACGGGAGGCCGGGGACTGCTCCTGGTGCGGGAGATCGCCAGGGAGGCGGGAGGGGTCTGCGACGTCGAGCACACGGCGAGCGGCGGCAAGGTGATCTGGGCAGCCCTGCCGCTCAAGCCCGGCCGCGTGCTCTGAGGAACGGGGTGCCCCGGGGGTCACCAGCCGGCCGAGGGACCCGTCAGCTCCCGGACCGCCGGCCGCGCCGCGTCCAGCACGGTCATGAACCAGGCGGAGAACGTGTCCTTCGCGTGCCGCTCCGCCAGCTCGGCGGGCGTCACGTAGGCCGTGTCGCCGACCTCCGCCGCGTCCGGCCGCAGCGGTGCCTGCACCAGCCCGACGAACAGGTGGTTGTACTCCTGCTCCACCAGGCCCGAGTCCGGGTCCGGGTGGTTGTAGCGGACCGTGCCCGCCTCGGCGAGCAGCGACGGCGAGACGCCCAGCTCCTCGAAGGTGCGCCGGGCGGCCGCCGCGAACGGCGCCTCGCCGGGGTAGGGGTGACCGCAGCAGGTGTTGGACCACACACCGGGGGAGTGGTACTTGCCGAGCGCCCGCTGCTGGAGCAGCAGTCGGCCCCGCTCGTCGAACAGGAACACCGAGAACGCGCGGTGCAGTTGCCCGGGCGGCTGATGGGCGGCGAGCTTCTCCGCGGTGCCGATCGTGACGCCGTTCTCGTCGACCAGCTCCAGCAAGATCGCGTCCGCGGTGCCGTTCGAAGAGTTGTGTGTCGCGGTGGCAGGTGTGATCGGCATACCCATCCTTAGCATCGGTCCTCGCGCCCCCAAGTCTGCCGCACGCGCCGGGCACTCCCGGCACTTCGCGGGAAAGCGCGCATGTCCCGTGCGCGGAGAGGGAGCCCGTAGGCGATCTTGCCCGGCGCCGCGGGCGGGGAACCGTCCGGAACGTGTGTGCGGACGCTGTCGCGAGGACGGGTTGCGCGCCCGCTCAGTGGCAGAGCCGCGCCTCGTGCTCCGCGTGTCCGATCGGCTCCAGCTGGAAGGTGCAGTGCTCCACGTCGAAGTGGTGTCCCAGGCAGCCCTGGAGCTCGTGCAGCATCTTCTCGTGCCCTATGGCGTTCAGCACGTCCGAGCGCACCACCACGTGCGCCGACAGCACCGGCATCCCGGAGGTGATCGTCCAGGCGTGCAGATCGTGGACGTCCTCCACCCCGTCGAGGGCGAGGATGTGGCTCCGTACCTCCGCCATGTCGACGTCCTTGGGAGCCGACTCCAGCAGCACGTCGAGCGTCTCGCGCAGCAGCTTCACGGTCCGCGGCACGATCATCAGGCCGATGACCAGCGAGGCGATCGGGTCGGCGGTCTGCCAGCCGGTGGTCAGGATCACCACCGCCGAGATCAGCACCGCCACCGAGCCCAGCGCGTCCGCGGCCACCTCCAGGAACGCCCCGCGCACGTTGATGCTCTCGGCCTGGCCGCGCATCAGCAGCGAGAGCGAGACCGTGTTCGCCACCAGGCCGATCGCGCCGAACCAGATCATCAGCCCGCCTTCGGTGGCGGCCGGCGTGAAGAACCGCTGGACCGCCTCGTACAGGACGTAGCCGCCCACCCCGAGCAACAGCAGACAGTTGGCGAGGGCGGCCAGGATCTCGGCGCGGGCGAGCCCGAAGGTGCGCTTCGCGCTCGGCGGCCGGCTCGCGAAGTGGATCGCGAGCAGCGCCATGCCCAGTCCCAGTGCGTCCGTCGCCATGTGCGCCGCGTCCGCGATCAGCGCCAGGGAGTCCGCGAGCAGCCCGCCGACGATCTCGACCACCATGACGCCGAGCGTGATCGACAGCGCGACGCGCAGTCTGCCGCGGTACGCCGCCGCGGCCGTACCGGTGGTCGGCGCGTGCGCGTGCGTGTGGCCGTGGTCGTGCCCAGCCCCCATGGGAGAAGCCCTTCTGTGGTCCGTCGCGGGCCGTGGTGTGCTGCCCCGGGATCACAGTGAACTACGGGTGGGGGGTATCCGGCAACGCGGCACTGAACACCGTTGTCATGTGCCCTGACCTGCGGAAACGAATCGCAGGTCAGGGCACCCTCAGCTGAGGTTCAGGAGTGGTGCAGCCGCCAGCCCCGCCACGCCGAGTCGACCGTCTCGCGCACCCCGCGCCGGGCCGTCCACCCCAGTTCCCGGGCCGCCAGCTCCGCCGAGGCCACCGCGCGTGGCGCGTCCCCGGGCCGACGCCCCTCGACGACCGCCGGCCGGGTGTCGCCGGTGACCTCGCCGATGAGGGTGATCAGCTCGCGCACCGAGACGCCCTCGCCGCGGCCGATGTTCACCGTCAGATCGCCCGCCGAGTCCGGCGCGGTCAGCCGCCGGGCCGCCGCGAGATGCGCCTCGGCCAGATCGGCGACGTGGATGTAGTCGCGGACACAGGTGCCGTCCGGCGTCGGGTAGTCGGCGCCGAAGATCCTCGGCGCCTCGTCCCGGGTGAGCCGGTCGAAGACCATCGGGACGATGTTGAAGACACCGGTGTCGGCCAGCTCGGGCGCCGCCGCCCCCGCCACGTTGAAGTAGCGCAGGCACGTCGTCGCGATGCCGTGCGCCCGGCCCGCCGCCCGCACCAGCCACTCGCCGGCGAGCTTCGTCTCGCCGTACGGGTTCACCGGGGCGCACGGGGTGTCCTCGGTGATGAGGTCCACGTCCGGGTTGCCGTAGACGGCCGCGGAGGACGAGAACAGGAACCGTCGGACCCCGGCCTCGGCGACCGCTTCGAGGAGGCCGGCCAGACCGCCGACGTTCTCCCGGTAGTAGCGGGCGGGCTCCGCCACGGACTGGGCGACCTGCTTGTGGGCGGCCAGGTGCACCACGCCCGTCACGTCGTGCTCGGCGAGGACCCGCGCGACCAGCTCGGTGTCGAGTGCCGAGCCCTTCACGAGCGGCACGTCCGCCCCGAGCCGTGCGGCGGCGCCGGTGGAGAGATCGTCCAGGACGACGACCCGCTCCCCGGCCGCGGTCATGGCCCGTGCCGCGTGCGCCCCTATGTAGCCGGCTCCGCCGGTGATCAGCCACGTCATGGCTAAGACCCTATGTCGACCGGCCGGGAAGTCCCTGCGCGAGCCCCTGCGCGAAGCTATGTCCCGGATGTCAGGTCTGGGGGGCACGGTTTGTCGGCCGGGCCGTCGATCACCGATGATGATCTCGGCAAAGGGCGGTTCAAACGGAGTCGGAGCCGCGCCGCAGGACCGGTCGATCGTGCCAGAACGGGCGGTGAACACGGCCTTCCCGGCATCCGATAACCTCTGCCGAATGCCGCCCGCCTGTGCAGTCACCGGTGAAGTCGCCGGTGCGGCCGAGGGGCGCCCCTACCGTGTACATGACCGGCGTTGACGCGCCGGACCCAGGGAGTGAGTTCGGTTGTCGACCGCCATCCTCACCGGCTCGCCGGTCCCCGGATCGTCGATCGAGGGCGATCTGCGGTCCCTCGGCTTCGAGATCCGGACCGCCTCCGACGCCGCCGAGGCCGAGACCCTGCTGGCCGCCGTGCCCGGCGACCGGCGCGTCGCCGTCGTGGACGCCCGCTTCGTGGGCCATGAGCACGCGTTGCGCCTCGGCCTCACCGACCCGCGCTTCCCGCTCGCCGCGATCCCGGGCGCGGTGACCGCGCAGCCGGCCGGCCGCCAGGCCCTGACCCGCGCGCTGGCCCGGGAGAAGTCCGCGAGCGGCGGCACCGCGCTCGCGGTGGACAGCCTCGCAGACCGAGTGATCACCGCCCTCGACGACGACGGCGCCGACCTGCACCGCCCCGAGCTGGGCAGGCTGGTCGCGGAGGTCCCCGCCGACCCGCAGGCCCGCAACGAGGCACGGCAGGCCGTCGCCGCCGTCGACGACGAGGCCGTCCGCCTGAAGTCGGCGGTCAAGGCCCGCGACGGCTTCTTCACCACCTACTGCATCAGCCCGTACTCCCGCTACATCGCCCGCTGGTGCGCGCGCCGCGGCCTCACCCCGAACCAGGTCACCACCGCCTCGCTGATCACCGCGCTGATCGCGGCGGCCTGCGCGGCCACCGGCACCCGCGGCGGCTTCGTCGCGGCCGGCGTCCTGCTCATAGCGTCCTTCGTCCTGGACTGCACCGACGGCCAGCTGGCCCGCTACTCGCTGCAGTACTCCACGCTCGGCGCCTGGCTCGACGCCACCTTCGACCGGGCCAAGGAGTACGCCTACTACGCCGGCCTCGCGCTCGGAGCGGCCCGCGGCGGCGACGACGTATGGGCCCTCGCCCTGGGCGCCATGATCCTGCAGACCTGCCGGCACGTCGTGGACTTCTCCTTCAACGAGGCCAACCACGACGCCACCGCCAACACCAGCCCCACCGCCGCCCTCTCCGACAAGCTCGACAGCGTCGGCTGGACGGTCTGGGTGCGGCGGATGATAGTCCTGCCCATCGGCGAACGATGGGCCATGATCGCCGTCCTGACCGCGGCCACCACCCCCCGCGTCACCTTCTACGCGCTGCTGGTCGGCTGCGCCTTCGCGGCCGTCTACACCACGGCCGGGCGTGTGCTGCGCTCGCTGACCCGGAAGGCCAGCCGGACGGACCGGGCGGCGAAGGCGCTCGCGGACCTCGCGGACAACGGACCGTTGGCCGGCTTCGTGGCCCGTGGGACCCGGGCCCGCCTGGGCGCCCCGTTCCTGGTGGCGCTCGCCGGCACGGCCGTCCTCGCCGTCTCTCTCTTCTCCGGCGTGACCTGGGCCCCCGTCGCGGGCGCCGTCGTCTACGCCGTCACCTCCGGCCAGGCGCTGCACCGCCCGCTCAAGGGCGCCCTCGACTGGCTCGTCCCCCCGCTCTTCCGCGCCGCCGAGTACCTCACCGTCCTGATCCTCGCGGCCCGGGCCGATGTGAGCGGGGCGCTTCCGGCGGCTTTCGGGCTGGTGTCCGCCGTCGCCTACCATCACTACGACACGGTGTACCGCATCCGCGGCAACGCCGGAGCGCCGCCGGCCTGGCTGGTGCGCGTGATCGGGGGGCAGGAGGGGCGGACGCTGCTCGTCGCGCTGCTGGCCGCGCTGCTCACCGGTTCGCAGTTCACGGTCGCCCTCGCGACGCTCGCCGTGGCCGTCGCGCTCGTGGTGCTCGTCGAGAGCACCCGCTTCTGGGTCTCCGCAGGGGCCCCAGCCGTACACGATGAAGGAGAACCCGCATGATCGGCCTCGTGCTGGCGGCCGGCGCCGGACGGCGTCTGCGCCCCTACACCGACAGCCTGCCCAAGGCGCTGGTGCCGGTGGGGCCCGCGGGTATAGAGGGCGAACCCACGGTTCTCGACCTCACCCTCGCCAACTTCGCTGAGATCGGCCTGACCGAGGTCGGGATCATCGTCGGCTACCGCAAGGAGGCCGTGTACGAGCGGCAGGCGGCGCTGGAGGCGAAGTACGGCCTCAAGCTCACCCTCATCGACAACGACAAGGCCGAGGAGTGGAACAACGCCTACTCCCTGTGGTGCGGCCGTGACGCCCTCAAGGACGGCGTGATCCTCGCCAACGGCGACACCGTGCACCCGGTCTCCGTCGAGCGGACGCTGCTCGACGCCCGCGGCGACGGCAAGAAGATCATCCTCGCCCTCGACACCGTGAAGTCGCTCGCGGACGAGGAGATGAAGGTCGTCGTCGACCCCGACCAGGGCATGACGAAGATCACCAAGCTGATGGACCCGGCCGAGGCCACCGGCGAGTACATCGGCGTCACCCTCATCGAGGGCGACGCCGCGCTCGAACTGGCCGACGCGCTGAAGACCGTGTGGGAGACCGACCCGCAGCAGTTCTACGAGCACGGCTACCAGGAACTGGTGAACCGCGGCTTCCGCATCGACGTGGCGCCGATCGGCGACGTCAAGTGGGTGGAGATCGACAACCACGACGACCTCGCCCGTGGACGGGAGATCGCGTGCCAGTACTGACCCGGCTGATCCCCTCACCGGTCGTCGTGGACATCCGCCCGGGTGCCCTCGACGACCTGGTCGGGGTCCTCGCCGACGAGCGCATCTCGCACTCCGGCAAGCTCGCGATCGCCGTCAGCGGCGGCTCGGGCGCCCGGCTGCGCGAGCGCCTCACCCCCGCCCTGCCCGGAGCCACCTGGTACGAGGTCGGCGGCGGCACGCTCGACGACGCCGTCCAACTGGCCGGCGACATAAGGGCCGGCCACTACGACGCCGTCGTCGGCCTCGGCGGCGGCAAGATCATCGACTGCGCGAAGTTCGCCGCGGCGCGCGTCGGCCTGTCCCTGGTCGCCGTCCCCACGAATCTCGCGCACGACGGCCTGTGCTCGCCGGTCGCCACCCTCGACAACGACGCGGGCCGCGGCTCCTACGGAGTGCCGACCCCGATCGCGGTCGTCATCGACCTCGACGTCATCCGCGACGCCCCGGTCCGCTTCGTGCGGGCCGGCATCGGCGACGCGGTGTCGAACATCTCGGCCATCGCGGACTGGGAGCTCGCCAACCGGGTCAAGGGCGAGAAGATCGACGGCCTCGCCGCCGCGATCGCCCGCCAGGCCGGCGAGGCGGTGCTCCGGCACCCGGGCGGCATCGGGGACACCGAGTTCCTCCAGGTGCTGGCCGAGGCGCTGGTGCTCAGCGGCATCGCCATGTCGGTGTCGGGCGACTCCCGCCCGTCCTCCGGCGCCTGCCACGAGATCAACCACGCCTTCGACCTGCTCTTCCCCAAGCGGGCGGCCGCCCACGGCGAACAGTGCGGACTCGGCGCGGCCTTCGCGATGTACCTGCGCGGCGCCGTCGAGGAGTCGGCCCACATGGCCCAGGTGCTGCGCCGGCACGGACTGCCCGTCCTGCCGGAGGAGATCGGCTTCACGGTGGACGAGTTCGTCCGCGCCGTGGAGTTCGCCCCCGAGACCCGGCCCGGCCGCTACACGATCCTCGAACACCTCGACCTCAAGACCGAACAGATCAAGGACATCTACGCCGACTATGTCAAGGCCATCGGTAGCTGAACTCAGACCGGTCGTGCACCCCCCGGGGGTGAAGGACCGGCGCAGCGGTGAGCACTGGATGGGACGCCTCTACATGCGTGAGGTGTCCCTGCGGGTGGACCGCTACCTGGTGAACACCAGGGTCACGCCCAACCAGCTCACGTACCTGATGACCGTCTTCGGGGTGCTCGCGGCCCCGGCCCTGCTGGTGCCGGGCGTCACGGGCGCCGTGCTCGGCGTGGTCTGCGTCCAGATGTACCTGCTGCTGGACTGCGTGGACGGCGAGATCGCCCGCTGGAAGAAGCAGTACTCGCTCGGCGGCGTCTACCTGGACCGGGTCGGCGCCTATCTGACCGACGCGGCCGTGCTGGTCGGCTTCGGACTGCGCGCCGCCGACCTGTGGGGCAGCGGCCGGATCGACTGGCTGTGGGCCTTCCTCGGCACGCTGGCCGCGCTCGGCGCGATCCTGATCAAGGCCGAGACCGACCTCGTCGGCGTCGCCCGGCACCAGGGCGGCCTGCCGCCGGTCAAGGAGTCGGCGTCCGAGCCGCGCTCCTCCGGCATGGCGCTGGCCCGCCGGGCCGCGTCCGCCCTCAAGTTCCACCGACTGATCCTCGGCATCGAGGCGTCGCTGCTGATCCTGCTCCTGGCCGTCCTCGACCAGGTGCGCGGCGATCTGTTCTTCTCCCGGCTCGGCGTCGCCGTGCTGGCCGGCATCGCGCTGCTCCAGACCCTGCTCCACCTGGTGTCCATCCTCGTGTCGAGCAGGCTGAAGTGAGCGCCCCGATGAAGGTCGGCGCGGTCGTCATCACCATGGGCAACCGCCCCGACGAACTCAGGGCCCTGCTCGACTCGGTCGCGGGGCAGGACGGCGACCCGGTCGAGGTCGTCGTGGTCGGCAACGGCTCGCCCGTCCCGGACGTCCCCGAGGGCGTCAGGACGGTCGAGCTGCCCGAGAACCTCGGCATCCCCGGCGGCCGCAACGTGGGCATCCACGCCTTCGGCCCCAGCGGCCGCGACGTCGACGTCCTGCTGTTCCTGGACGACGACGGCCTGCTCGCCCAGCACGACACGGCCGAGCTGTGCCGTCGGGCCTTCGACGCCGATCCGAAGCTGGGCATCGTCAGTTTCCGGATCGCCGACCCGGACACCGGTGTCACCCAGCGCCGCCACGTACCCAGGCTGCGCGCCGCCGACCCGATGCGCTCCTCCCGGGTCACGACCTTCCTCGGCGGCGCCAACGCCGTCCGTACGAAGGTCTTCGCAGAGGTCGGCGGACTCCCGGACGAGTTCTTCTACGCCCACGAGGAGACCGACCTGGCATGGCGGGCCCTCGATGCGGGCTGGATGATCGACTACCGGGCCGACATGGTGCTGAACCACCCGACGACCGCGCCGTCGCGGCACGCGGTGTACCACCGCATGGTGGCCCGCAACCGTGTCTGGCTGGCCCGCCGCAACCTTCCCGCCCCCCTGGTCCCGGTCTACCTCGGGGTCTGGCTGCTGCTCACGCTGGCGCGCCGCCCCTCGGGGTCCGCGCTCAAGGCGTGGTTCGGCGGGTTCCGGGAAGGCTGGAGCACCCCGTGCGGACCGCGCAGGCCCATCAAGTGGCGTACGGTGTGGCGGCTGACCCGGCTGGGCCGACCGCCGGTGATCTGACAAGCTCGTCCCTGAGAGCCCCCGGGCCGTACCGCGGGCTCCCCGGCTCATGCCGGCCTCGTCAAGGCTGCGCATCCCGAAGACGAAAGTTTCCTACTTGTGAGTGAGACAACGCATGACGTCGGAGTCGTGGTGACTGCGCCTCCGTCGCCCGACGAGGGCCTCACGGCGGCGCAACTGGCCGCCAAGTACGGGCTGGCCGTGAGCGGCGCCCGGCCTCCGCTGCGCGAGTACGTCCGCCAGCTGTGGGGGCGCCGTCACTTCATCCTGGCGTTCTCCCAGGCGAAGTTGGCCGCCCAGTACAGCCAGGCCCAGCTCGGCCAGCTGTGGCAGGTGGCCACGCCGCTGCTGAACGCCTTCGTGTATTTCATGATCTTCGGGGTGCTCCTCGACGCCAGCAAGGGGATGTCCAAGGAGGTGTACATCCCCTTCCTGGTCACTGGCGTCTTCGTGTTCACCTTCACGCAGACCTCCGTGATGAGCGGCATCCGCGCGATCTCCGGCAACCTCGGCCTGGTCCGCGCCCTGCACTTCCCGCGCGCCTCGCTGCCGATCTCCTTCGCGCTCCAGCAGCTCCAGCAGTTGCTGTACTCGATGCTCGTGCTGTTCCTCGTGGTGATCGGCATGGGCAGCTATCCGGACGCGTCCTGGGCGCTGATCGTCCCGGTGCTGGCCCTGCAGTTCTGCTTCAACACCGGCCTGGCGCTGGTCTTCGCCCGGGCCGGCGCGAAGACCCCCGACCTGGCGCAGCTGATGCCGTTCGTGCTGCGGACCTGGCTGTACGCGTCCGGCGTGATGTTCTCCCTCCCCGTCTTCCTCGCGGACAAGCCGCAGTGGGTGGCGAACGTCCTCCAGTGGAACCCGGGGGCCGTCTACATGGACCTGATGCGCTTCGCGCTCATCGAGGAGTACGGCGCCGAGAACCTCCCCGACCACGTCTGGCTGGTCGCGGGCGGCTGGGCGGCGCTGGTCGCCATCGGCGGTTTCGTGTACTTCTGGCAGGCTGAGGAGAGGTACGGCCGTGGTTGAGCCGCTCGCGGGGCAGCGGTCGGGACAGCGCATCCCGACCGTCATCGCCGAAGAGGTGCACATCGTCTACCGCGTCAACGCGGCCAAGACGGGCAAGGGCAGCGCGACCGCGGCCCTCAGCCGGATGGTCAGGCGCCGTTCCGGCGACGAGGAACGCGGGGTGCGCAAGGTGCACGCCGTGCGGGGCGTCTCCTTCGTCGCCCACCGCGGCGAGGCCGTCGGCCTGATCGGTTCCAACGGTTCCGGCAAGTCCACGCTGTTGCGCGCCATCGCCGGCCTGCTGCCGCCGGAGCGGGGCAAGGTCTACACCGATGGCCAGCCCTCCCTCCTCGGCGTCAACGCGGCCCTGATGAACGACCTGACGGGCGAGCGCAACGTGACGCTCGGCGGTCTGGCGATGGGCATGTCCCGGGAGCAGATCAAGGAGCGCTACCAGGAGATCGTCGACTTCTCCGGCATCAACGAGAAGGGCGACTTCATCACGCTGCCGATGCGCACCTACTCCTCCGGCATGCAGGCCCGGCTGCGCTTCTCCATCGCCGCGGCGAAGGACCACGACGTCCTGATGATCGACGAGGCCCTGGCCACCGGCGACGCGAAGTTCCGCAAGCGCTCCGAGGCGCGGGTCCGGGCGCTGCGCGAGCACGCCGGCACGGTGTTCCTGGTCAGCCACAGCAACCAGTCGATCAGGGACACCTGCGACCGGGTGCTCTGGCTGGAGCGCGGCGAACTGCGCCTGGACGGACCGACCGACGAGGTCCTCAGGGAGTACGAGAAGTTCTCCGCCAAGTAGGACAAGTTGCGTAGGCGGTGTGATTCAGGCCAGGGCCTCGCCGGAACTGTCCGGCGGGGCCCTGCGTCTGCAAAGGAAGCGTCAACTCCGCTGCGCCTTAGGAATCTTGACACCAATCGGTGTGTTGTTGTGATCTGCAGGACACCCCCGCGAACCGCACTCCGTTGTACAACGTAAGCTGGACCGGTCCCCAAATGCATCAAGTGGGGCGATAATGCGCGACACCCATGGTCCGGGCCGCCGCGCGGGCGGCCGGGCGGCGTGTCCGAAATAGTGCGTATCAGGTCCGCAGTGTAGAACGGGAGATGTGACGGCAATGGCTACGGAAACTCCCCGGCTCGACGCAGGCCGCGCCGTCCCTGGTCCGGGCGGCCGACGGTGACGGCACCCGCCGCGCCGCGTACCGGCGACCCGGAACGCGGCACGCTCGACAAGGCCGCGCACGAGAACTTCCCCGTGGCCCCGTTCTTCCTGCCCAGGGCCTGGCGCGACGACCTGATGGCCGTCTACGGCTTCGCCCGGCTCGTCGACGACATCGGCGACGGCGACCTCGCCCCGGGCGGCGCCGACGCTCGTCTGCTCGGCGTGTCGGCCGCCGAGGCCGAGGACCGCGCGGTCCTGCTGGACGCCTTCGAGGCCGATCTCCGCTGGGTCTTCGACAGCGGCGACGCCCCGCCCCGCCACCCCCTGCTGCGCCGCCTCCGGCCGACCGTGCGCCGCTGCTCGCTCACCCCCGAGCCCTTCCTCGGCCTGATCGCCGCCAACCGGCAGGACCAACTCGTCACCCGCTACGAGACCTACGACGACCTGCTCGCCTACTGCGCACTGTCCGCCAACCCCGTCGGCCGCCTCGTCCTCGCCGTGACCGGCACCTCGACCCCGGAGCGGATCCGCCTCTCCGACGCGATCTGCACCGCGCTGCAGATCGTCGAACACCTCCAGGACGTGACCGAGGACCTCGGCCGAGGCCGCGTCTATCTGCCCGCCGCGGACCTGAAGCGCTTCCACGTCCAGGAAGCGGATCTCGCCGCGGGAACCGCGGGCGCGTCGGTGCGCGCACTGGTCGCGTACGAAACGCAACGCGCCCGCGATCTGCTGAATGAAGGCGCCCCCCTGGTGGGTAGCGTCCACGGCAGGCTGAGGCTGCTGCTCGCGGGATTCGTGGCGGGAGGAAGGGCGGCGATCCGGGCGATCGCCGCCGCCGAATACGACGTACTTCCCGGCCCGCCCAAGCCCGGCAAGCTGAAGCTGCTGCGCGAGGTGGGCGTGACCCTGCGAGGAGAGGGGTGATCCGGACCGTGGAGTCGTCACCGCACGTGTCCGCACCGGTACTCGCCGCCTACGGCTACTGCGAGGCCGTCACCGGACAACAGGCCCGTAACTTCGCCTACGGCATCAGGCTGCTGCCCACGCCCAAGCGCCGTGCGATGTCGGCCCTGTACGCGCTCTCGCGCCGCGTCGACGACATCGGCGACGGCGCGCTGGACGACGAGGTCAAGATCGCCAGACTCGAGGACACCCGCGCGCTGCTCGCCCGGCTGCACGCGGGCGAGGTCGAGGAGGACGACACCGACCCCGTCGCGGTCGCCCTCGCGCACACGGCTCGGGCCTTCCCGGTCCCGTTGCGCGGGCTGGACGAGCTGATCGACGGCGTGCTGATGGACGTGCGCGGCGAGACCTACGAGACCTGGGACGACCTGAAGGTGTACTGCCGCTGTGTGGCGGGCGCCATCGGGCGGCTCTCGCTCGGGGTGTTCGGCACCGAGCCGGGGGCCCGCGGCGTGGAGCGCGCGCCGGAGTACGCCGACACGCTCGGGCTCGCGCTCCAGCTCACGAACATCCTCCGAGACGTCCGGGAGGACGCGGCGGGCGGCCGGACCTATCTGCCCGCCGACGACCTCGCCAAGTTCGGCTGCTCGGCCGGGTTCGACGGGCCGAAGCCGCCGGAGGGCTCCGACTTCGCGGGCCTCGTGCACTTCGAGGTGCGGCGGGCCCGCACCCTGTTCGCCGAGGGCTACCGGCTGCTCCCCATGCTCGACCGGCGCAGCGGCGCCTGCGTCGCCGCCATGGCCGGCATCTACCGGCGTCTCCTCGACCGCATCGAGCGCGACCCCGAGGCGGTGCTGCGCGGCCGGGTCTCGCTGCCCGGCCGGGAGAAGGCCTACGTCGCCGTCCGCGGCCTGTCGGGGCTGGACGCCCGGCATGTGTCGCGGCGGACCGTCAGGAGGCACACCTGATGGACGCGGCCGACGACAAAGTGGACCAAGGGGATTCCACCTGCGAAAAGCGGCACGCAACCCTCCGGTGCGGCGCGGCGTCCCTGACTGCGACGGCCTGCGGTGCAGAGTTCAAGCACCATGGCCGGCCCGCACGGGAGGGTGCACGATGAACGACGAGGAGCTCGCGGACGCCGAGGAGGCGTCCGGTCCCGCAGGACGTAGCGCGGTCGTCGTCGGGGGCGGGCTCGCCGGTGTCACCGCCGCACTCGCGCTCGCGGACGCGGGCGTCCGCGTGACGCTGCTCGAAGGCCGGCCCCGGCTGGGCGGCCTGGCCTTCTCCTTCCGGCGCGGCGAACTGACCGTCGACAACGGACAGCACGTGTACCTGCGCTGCTGCACCGCCTACCGCTGGTTCCTCGACCGGATCGAGGGCAGCGCGCTGGCGCCGCTGCAGAACCGGCTGGACGTGCCCGTCGTCGACCTCGACAGGCCCGCCGGGCGGCGGCTCGGCAGACTGCGGCGCGACGCGCTGCCCGTACCCCTGCATCTGGGGCGCAGCCTCGCCGCGTATCCGCATCTCTCCCTCGCCGAGCGCGCCCGGGTGGGCCGGGCCGCGCTCGCGCTCAAGGGGCTCGACCTCGCCGATCCGGCCCTGGACGCGCAGGACTTCGGGAGTTGGCTGACCGCGCACGGTCAGTCGGCACGCGCCGTCGAGGCCCTGTGGGACCTGGTCGGGGTCGCCACGCTCAACGCGGTCGCGGGCGACTCCTCGCTCGCGCTCGCCGCGATGGTGTTCAAGACCGGTCTGCTGTCCGACCCGGGCGCCGCCGACATCGGCTGGGCGCATGTCCCGCTGGGCGAACTGCACGACCGGCTCGCCCGCAAGGCGCTCGACTCCGCGGGCGTGCGCACCGAGGTCCGTTCACGCGTCACCTCCGTCTCCACTGACGAAAACGGGACTTGGAGCGTTCAGGTTCCCGGCGAGACGCTCCGCGCGGACACCGTCGTGCTCGCCGTGCCCCAGCGCGAGGCGTACGACCTGCTCCCCGACGGAGCGCTGGACGACGCGGCCCGGCTGCTGGAGATCGGTACCGCGCCGATCCTCAACGTCCACGTCGTCTACGACCGCAAGGTGCTCGACAAGCCCTTCTTCGCCGCCCTCGGCACCCCCGTGCAGTGGGTCTTCGACCGCACCCACGCCTCCGGTCTGCGCACCGGCCAGTACCTCGCCCTCTCCCAGTCCGCCGCGCAGGACGAGATCGACGCACCCGTCGCCGAACTGCGCGAGCGCTATCTGCCCGAGCTGGAGAGGCTGCTGCCGGGCACACGCGGCGCCGAGGTGCGGGATTTCTTCGTGACCCGGGAGCGCACGGCGACCTTCGCCCCCGCCCCCGGCGTCGGGCGCCTTCGGCCCGGCGCCCGCACCAAAGCCCCCGGCCTGTACCTGGCCGGAGCGTGGACCGCCACAGGGTGGCCCGCGACCATGGAGAGTGCGGTCCGCAGCGGCGTGAGTGCGGCCGACGCCGCGTTGAGCGCCCTCGGCCGGCCCCGACCCAGCCGTCTCTTCGCATTCGAGGAGGCCGCGTGATGCTCGAACAGCACGGCTCGGCACACCCCCGCACCCCCTCCGGTACCGCGACAAGAGGAGAAACTGTGCCCACTGTGCCCCCGGCCATGCCGGCCGCCCGGAGGACGGCGGTGGACGTGACCGCGCTCCTGGAGCGCGGCCGCACCCTGGCCACACCGGTGCTGCGGGCGGCCGTCGACCGGCTGGCGTCGCCCATGGACACGGTCGCCGCCTACCACTTCGGCTGGATCGACGCCCAGGGCAAGCCGACCGACGGCGACGGCGGCAAGGCGGTGCGCCCCGCGCTGGCCGTGCTCTCCGCCGAGGTCGCCGGGGCGGCCCCCGAGGTCGGCATCCCCGGCGCGGTGGCCGTGGAACTGGTCCACAACTTCTCGCTCCTGCACGACGACCTGATGGACGGCGACGAGCAGCGCCGGCACCGCGACACCGTCTGGAAGGTGCACGGCCCCGCCCAGGCGATCCTGGTCGGCGACGCCCTGTTCGCCCTCGCCAACGAGATCCTCCTCGAACTCGGCACGGCCGAGGCGGGCCGCGCGACCCGGCGCCTGACCACCGCCACCCGCGCCCTGATCGACGGCCAGGCCCAGGACATCTCCTACGAGCACCGCGACCGCGTCAGCGTCGAGGAGTGCCTGGAGATGGAGGGCAACAAGACCGGCGCCCTGCTGGCCTGCGCCAGCTCCATCGGCGCGGTGCTCGGCGGCGCGGACGAGGCCGCCGCCGACACGCTGGAGAAGTACGGCTACCACCTCGGCCTGGCCTTCCAGGCCGTCGACGACCTCCTCGGCATCTGGGGCGACCCGGTCGCCACCGGCAAGCAGACCTGGAGCGACCTGCGCCAGCGCAAGAAGTCCCTGCCCGTGGTGGCCGCGCTCGCGGCGGGCGGCTCCGCCTCCGAGCGGCTCGGCGAGATGCTCGCCGCGGACGCCAAGCGCAGCGACTTCGAGAACTTCTCCGAGGAGGAGTTCGCGGCCCGCGCCGCGCTGATCGAGGAGGCGGGCGGCCGTGAGTGGACCGCCGAGGAAGCCCGCCGTCAGCACACCGTCGCCATCGATGCCCTGAACGCCGTCGACATGCCCGCGCAGGTGCGGGACCGGTTCACGGCGCTCGCCGACTTCGTCGTCGTACGAAAGAGATGATCACTATCGGTCGAATAGCCCTCGCGTAGTCGCCGGCCGGTGTGCGAGGAGAGACAGCACCGGCCGACGGCGGACCCACAGCAGACGCAACCACATGCACACTGCACGAAGGGGAAGCCATGACAGCGACGACCGACGGAAGCACCGGGGCACTGCCGCCCCGCGCTGCCGCGGCCAGCGAAACCGACATCACCATCCCCGTGGCGGCCGGGGTACAAGAAGTCGCCGCCCGCGCCATGCAACGCGCCACCGACTTCCTGCTGGCCCGGCAGGACGCCGAGGGCTGGTGGAAGGGCGACCTCGAGACGAACGTCACCATGGACGCCGAGGACCTGCTGCTCCGTCAGTTCCTGGGCATCCGCGACGAGGCGACCACCCGGGCCGCCGCCCGCTTCGTCCGCGGCGAGCAGCGCGAGGACGGCACCTGGGCCACCTTCTACGGCGGCCCGCCCGACCTCTCCGCCACCATCGAGGCGTACGTCGCCCTCCGCCTGGACGGCGACGCCCCCGACGCACCCCACATGCAGAAAGCCGCCGCCTGGATCCGCGACCAGGGAGGCATCGCCGGCGCCCGGGTCTTCACCCGGATCTGGCTGGCCCTGTTCGGCTGGTGGAAGTGGGAGGACCTGCCCGAACTCCCGCCGGAACTCCTGTACTTCCCCAGGTGGTTCCCGCTCAGCATCTACAACTTCGGCTGCTGGGCCCGTCAGACGATCGTGCCGCTCACCGTCGTGTCGGCGAAACGCCCGGTGCGCCCGGCGCCGTTCCCGCTCGACGAGCTGCACACCGACCCGGCGAACCCCAATCCACCGAGGCCCCTCGCGCCGGTGAACAGTTGGGACGGGCTCTTCCAGCGGCTCGACAAGGTGGTGCGCGGCTACCGGTCGGTCGCGGTGCGCCGACTGCGCAAGGCGGCCCTGAACTCCGCCGCCCGCTGGATCATCGAACGGCAGGAGAACGACGGCTGTTGGGGCGGGGTCCAGCCGCCCGCCGTGTACTCGGTGATCGCCCTGCATCTGCTCGGCTACGACCTCGAACACCCGGTGATGCGCGCCGGGTTGGAATCCCTCGACCGGTACGCCGTGTGGCGCGAGGACGGCGCCCGGATGATCGAGGCCTGTCAGTCGCCGGTGTGGGACACGTGCCTGGCGACCATCGCGCTCGCCGACGCGGGGCTCCCCGCCGACCACCCGCAACTGGTCAGGGCCGCCGACTGGATGCTCGGCGAGCAGGTCGTGCGCCCCGGCGACTGGTCGGTGCGTAGGCCCGGACTCCCGCCCGGCGGCTGGGCGTTCGAGTTCCACAACGACAACTACCCCGACATCGACGACACCGCCGAGGTCGTCCTCGCCCTGCGCCGGGTCGAGCACCACGACCCGGAGCGGATGGAGCGGGCCATCGCGCGCGGGGTGCGCTGGAACCTCGGGATGCAGTCCAGGAACGGCGCGTGGGGCGCGTTCGACGTCGACAACACCAGCCCGTTCCCCAACCGGCTGCCGTTCTGCGACTTCGGCGAGGTCATCGACCCGCCGTCGGCCGACGTCACCGCGCACGTCGTGGAGATGCTGGCGGTCGAGGGGCTCTCGCACGACCCGCGCACCCGGCGCGGCATCGAGTGGCTGCTGTCCGAACAGGAGCCGGACGGCTCGTGGTTCGGTCGCTGGGGCGTCAACTACATCTACGGGACCGGCTCGGTGGTGCCGGCCCTCGTCGCGGCCGGCCTGCCCGCCCGGCATCCCGCGATCAGGGCGGCGGTCGGCTGGCTGCAGCGGGTGCAGAACGACGACGGCGGCTGGGGCGAGGATCTGCGCTCCTACCAGGACCCCGCCCGCTTCAGCGCCCGGGGCGCCTCGACGGCCTCCCAGACGGCGTGGGCGCTGATGGCGCTGCTGGCGGCCGGGGAGCAGGACTCCAAGACCGTCGAGCGGGGCATCGCCTGGCTGGCGCAGACCCAGCGGGAGGACGGCTCCTGGGACGAGCCCTACTTCACCGGCACCGGCTTCCCGTGGGACTTCTCGATCAACTACCACCTCTACCGGCAGGTCTTCCCGCTGACCGCGCTCGGCCGGTACGTGCACGGGGAGCCGTTCAGCAAGAAGCCCGCATCGCACGCGGTTTCCGCCGAGGCCAAGGGGAGCTGATGAGCACACAGCCCGTCCCGACCCCGCTGCTGATCGCCTGCGCGCTCGGCATCGAGCAGCTCGCCCTGCGCATGGGCGACCGCAGCGGGGCGGACGGGCCGGTCACCGTCCTGCGGACGGGCATGGGGCCGAAGGCGGCGGAGCGTTCCGTCACCGAGGTCCTGGCCGACCCGGTGCTGGCCGGCGCGGCCGTGCTGGCCACCGGGTTCTGCGCCGGGCTCGCCCCCGGCATGCACCCCGGTGACCTGGTCGTCGCCGAGGAGACCCGCGACCCGCGCGGCAGGGTCCCCTGCGTCGGCACCGAACTGCTCGTCAAGGAGCTCGTGCGCACCCTGCCCGGACGGACCGTCCACACCGGGCCCCTCACCGGATCCGACCACGTCGTGCGCGGCTCCGAGCGGGCGGATCTGCTCGCGACCGGCGCAATCGCGGTCGACATGGAGTCGGCGGCCACGCTCCTGAGCGCCGTGCGCACCGAACTGCGCCCGGTTGCGGCCGTCCGGGTGGTCGTGGACGCTCCAGAACATGAACTCGTCCGGATCGGCACGGTGCGCGGTGGAATATCGGCTTTCCGTGTTCTTCGTTCAGTCCTGCCTGCTTTTTTCGAATGGCACCGTAATGTTCTGCTCCCCCGGAGGTGAGCCACATGGCCATGCCACTGCGCCAGTCCATCAAGGTCGCTACATACCTGGCCGAACAGAAGCTCCGCAAGCGGGACAAGTTCCCGCTCATCGTCGAGCTGGAACCCCTCTTCGCCTGCAACCTCAAGTGCGAGGGCTGCGGCAAGATCCAGCACCCGGCGGGGGTGCTCAAGCAGCGCATGCCGGTCGCCCAGGCCGTCGGCGCGGTGCTGGAGTCCGGTGCGCCGATGGTGTCCATCGCGGGCGGTGAGCCCCTGATGCACCCTCAGATCGACGAGATCGCACGGCAGTTGGTGGCCAAGAGGAAGTACGTCTTCCTCTGCACCAACGCCATGCTGCTGCGCAAGAAGATGGACAAGTTCACCCCGTCCCCCTACTTCGCGTTCGCCGTGCACATCGACGGGCTGCGCGAGCGGCACGACGAGTCGGTGGCCAAGGAGGGTGTGTTCGACGAGGCCGTGGCGGCGATCAAGGAGGCCAAGCGGCGCGGCTTCCGGGTGACCACCAACTCGACCTTCTTCAACACCGACACCCCGCAGACCATCATCGAGGTGCTCAACTTCCTCAACGACGACCTCAAGGTCGACGAGATGATGATCTCGCCCGCCTACGCCTACGAGAAGGCGCCCGACCAGGAGCACTTCCTGGGCGTGGAGCAGACCCGCGAGCTGTTCAAGAAGGCCTTCGCGGGCGGCAACCGGCGCAAGTGGCGGCTCAACCACTCGCCGCTCTTCCTGGACTTCCTGGAGGGCAAGGTCGACTTCCCGTGCACGGCCTGGGCGATCCCGAACTACTCCCTCTTCGGCTGGCAGCGCCCCTGCTACCTGATGAGCGACGGGTACGTGCCGACGTACCGGGAGCTGATCGAGGACACCGACTGGGACAAGTACGGCCGCGGCAAGGACCCGCGCTGCGCCAACTGCATGGCGCACTGCGGCTACGAGCCCACCGCCGTCCTCGCCACCATGGGCTCGCTCAAGGAGTCCCTGCGGGCCATGCGCGAGACCGTCAGCGGAAACCGGGAGTGACAGCCGTGACCGCCGTCTCCCTGGGCGTCCCCGAGATGCCGGTCCGGCCGGTGGCCTCGCGACGTGAGTCGCGGCGCATCCAGGTCGGCCCGGTGGCGGTCGGGGGCGGGGCCCCGGTGTCGGTGCAGTCGATGACGACGACGCGTACGTCGGACATCGGCGCCACCCTGCAGCAGATCGCCGAACTCACCGCCTCCGGCTGCCAGATCGTCCGCGTCGCCTGTCCCACCCAGGACGACGCGGACGCCCTCGCGATCATCGCCCGCAAGTCGCAGATCCCGGTGATCGCCGACATCCACTTCCAGCCCAAGTACGTGTTCGCGGCGATCGAGGCGGGCTGCGCGGCCGTCCGGGTGAACCCCGGGAACATCAAGCAGTTCGACGACAAGGTCAAGGAGATCGCCCGCGCCGCGAAGGAGCACGGCACCCCGATCCGCATCGGCGTCAACGCCGGCTCGCTGGACAGCCGTCTGCTCCAGAAGTACGGCAAGGCGACGCCGGAGGCGCTGGTGGAGAGCGCGCTGTGGGAGGCGTCGCTCTTCGAGGAGCACGGCTTCCGGGACATCAAGATCTCGGTCAAGCACAACGACCCGGTGATCATGATCGAGGCGTACCGGCAGCTCGCCGCTCAGTGCGACTACCCGCTGCACCTGGGCGTCACGGAGGCCGGTCCCGCGTTCCAGGGCACGGTCAAGTCGGCGGTGGCCTTCGGCGCGCTGCTCTCGCAGGGCATCGGCGACACCATCCGCGTCTCGCTCTCCGCCCCTCCGGTGGAGGAGGTCAAGGTCGGCATCCAGATCCTGCAGTCCCTGAACCTCAAGGAACGGCGGCTGGAGATCGTCTCCTGTCCGTCGTGCGGGCGGGCCCAGGTGGACGTCTACAAGCTGGCCGACGAGGTCACGGCCGGTCTGGAGGGCATGGAGGTCCCGTTGCGGGTCGCCGTCATGGGGTGCGTGGTCAACGGCCCCGGCGAGGCGCGCGAGGCGGATCTGGGGGTCGCCTCCGGCAACGGCAAGGGGCAGATCTTCGTGAAGGGCGAGGTCGTCAAGACCGTCCCCGAGTCGAAGATCGTGGAGACCCTCATCGAAGAGGCGATGAAGATCGCCGAGCAGATGGAGCAGGACGGCGTCGCGGCGGGGGAGCCGGCCGTCACCGTGAGTTGAACAGCACGGACCTAAGGGGGCCCGACGTGACGATCCTGGAGAACATCCGGCAACCACGCGACCTGAAGGCGCTGTCCGAGCCGGAGCTCGGCGAACTGTCCGAAGAGATAAGGGAGTTCCTGGTGCACGCGGTCGCCAGGACCGGCGGACACCTGGGGCCCAACCTGGGTGTGGTGGAACTGAGCATCGCCCTCCACCGGGTCTTCGAGTCGCCTGTCGACCGCATCCTGTGGGACACCGGCCACCAGAGCTATGTGCACAAGCTCCTGACGGGACGTCAGGACTTCTCCAAGCTGCGCGGCAAGGGCGGCCTGTCCGGCTACCCCTCCCGCGAGGAGTCCGAGCACGACGTCATCGAGAACAGCCACGCCTCCACCGCGCTCGGCTGGGCCGACGGCCTCGCCAAGGCCCGCCAGGTGCTGGGCGAGAAGGGCCATGTGGTCGCGGTCATCGGCGACGGCGCGCTGACCGGCGGCATGGCCTGGGAGGCGCTGAACAACATCGCGGCCGCCAAGGACCGGCCGCTGATCATCGTCGTCAACGACAACGAGCGCTCCTACGCCCCGACCATCGGCGGGCTCGCCAACCACCTGGCGACCCTGCGCACGACCGACGGCTACGAGAAGGTGCTGGCCTGGGGGAAGGACGTACTGCTGCGCACCCCGGTCGTCGGCCACACCGTCTACGAGTCCCTGCACGGCGCGAAGAAGGGCTTCAAGGACGCGTTCGCCCCGCAGGGCATGTTCGAGGACCTCGGCCTGAAGTACGTCGGCCCGATCGACGGCCACGACGTCAAGGCCGTGGAGTCCGCCTTGCGCCGGGCGAAGCGTTTCCACGGGCCGGTGCTGGTGCACTGCCTGACCGAGAAGGGACGCGGCTACGAGCCCGCCCTCGCGCACGAGGAGGACCACTTCCACACCGTCGGCGCGATGGATCCCCTCACCTGCGCGCCGCTCGCGCCCGCCGGGGGGCCGTCCTGGACGTCCGTCTTCGGCGACGAGATCGTGGCGATCGGCGAGGAACGCGACGACGTCGTGGCGATCACCGCGGCGATGCTGCACCCGGTGGGGCTCGCCGGGTTCGCCGCACGCTTCCCGGACCGCGTGTGGGACGTCGGCATAGCCGAGCAGCACGCGGCCGTCAGCGCGGCGGGACTGGCGACCGGGGGCCTGCACCCGGTCGTCGCCGTCTACGCCACGTTCCTCAACCGTGCCTTCGACCAGCTGCTGATGGACGTGGCCCTGCACCGCTGCGGGGTCACGTTCGTGCTGGACCGGGCCGGGGTCACCGGCGTCGACGGCGCCTCCCACAACGGCATGTGGGACATGTCCGTGCTCCAGGTCGTGCCGGGGCTCAGGATCGCCGCCCCACGCGACGCCGAGCAGTTGCGCGCCCAGCTGCGGGAGGCGGTCGCGGTGGACGACGCGCCGACGCTGGTCCGCTTCCCGAAGGAGTCGGTCGGACCGGAGGTGCCGGCCGTCGGCCGGGTCGGCGGCATGGACGTGCTGCACCGGGGAGAGCGGGCGGACGTGCTGCTGGTGGCCGTCGGCGTGATGGCGCCGGTGTGCCTCCAGGCCGCCGAGCTGCTGGCGGCCCGCGGCATCGACTGCACGGTGGTGGACCCCCGGTGGGTCAAACCCGTCGACCCCGCCCTGCCCGGCCTCGCCGCCGAACACGCTCTGGTGGCCGTGGTCGAGGACAACAGCCGGGCCGCCGGCGTCGGATCGGCGGTCGCGCTGGCCCTGGGTGACGCCGAAGTCGACGTGCCCGTACGGCGGTTCGGGATTCCGGAGCAGTTCCTCGCGCACGCCAAGCGCGCCGAGGTGCTCGCCGACATCGGTCTCACGCCCGTCGAGATCGCCGGCCGGATCGGCGCGAGCCTGGCCGTCAAGGACGTCAAGGAGAAGGCGGAATGACCACGGAGTTCGACCTCGGCGCCCTCCTCGCCGAGCGCGGAGCCGAGCGCTACGAGCTGCACGGCAGATACCTCAACCACCAACTGCCGCGCATGCTCCACACCATCGGCTTCGACAAGGTCTACGAACGCGGCGAGGGCGCCTACTTCTGGGACGCGGACGGCGACGACTACCTCGACATGCTCGCCGGGTTCGGGGTGATGGGCCTTGGCCGCCACCACCCCGTGGTCCGCAAGGCGCTGCACGACGTCCTCGACGCCTCCCTCGCCGACCTCACCCGCTTCGACTGCCAGCCGCTGCCCGGGCTGCTGGCCGAGAAGCTGCTCGCGCACAGCCCGCACCTCGACCGGGTGTTCTTCGGCAACAGCGGCACCGAGGCCGTGGAGACCGCGCTGAAGTTCGCCCGGTACGCGACCGGCAGGCCGAGGGTCCTCTACTGCGACCACGCCTTCCACGGGCTCACCACGGGCTCGCTGTCGGTGAACGGCGAGTCGGGCTTCCGGGACGGGTTCGCGCCCCTGCTGCCCGACACCGCCGTCCCCCTCGGCGATCTCGACGCCCTGGCCCGGGAGTTGAAGAAGGGGGACGTCGCCGCCCTCATCGTCGAGCCGATCCAGGGCAAGGGGGTGCTGGAGGCGCCGCCCGGCTGTCTGCGGGCCGCGCAGGAACTGCTGCACCGGCACAAGGCGCTGCTCGTCGTGGACGAGGTGCAGACGGGGCTCGGCCGGACCGGTGACTTCTACGCCTACCAGCACGAGGACGGCGTCGAACCGGACCTGGTGTGCGTGGCCAAGGCGCTGTCCGGGGGATATGTGCCGGTCGGGGCCACCCTCGGCAAGGACTGGATCTTCAAGAAGGTCTACTCGTCGATGGACCGGGTGCTGGTGCACTCGGCGAGCTTCGGCTCCAACGCCCAGGCCATGGCGGCGGGGCTCGCCGTGCTGTCCGTCATGGAGAACGAGCAGATCGTCGCGAACGCCCGCGCCACCGGCGAGCTGCTCAAGTCCCGGCTCGCCGCCCTGACCGACAAGTACGAGCTGCTGGCCGACGTCCGCGGCCGGGGCCTGATGATCGGCATCGAGTTCGGCAAGCCCAGGTCGCTGAAGCTGCGCAGCCGCTGGACCATGCTCCAGGCGGCCCGCAAGGGACTGTTCGCGCAGATGGTGGTCGTACCGCTGCTCCAGCGGCACCGGATCCTCACCCAGGTCTCCGGCGACCACCTGGAGGTGATCAAGCTCATCCCGCCGTTGATCATCGGGGAGCCGGAGGTGGACCGGTTCGTCGACGCCTTCACGGCCGTGATGGACGACGCGCACAGCGGCGGCGGCCTGATGTGGGACTTCAGCAAGACGCTGGTCAAGCAGGCGGTCGCCAACCGCTGACACCGCCGGTGCCGTCGGCCCGGTCGCGGGTTTTGCCTCTGGGGCAAGGGATTTGCCACAGAGGCAATTCCGGCGTGCAATGGGGGCATGAGCTCGCCCGAATCGGAGGCGCTTCCCGTCGTCGCCCCCCAGCTGCGCGCCCTGCGGCGCCGGTCCGCCCTCACCCTGGAGGCCGCGGCCGCCGTCGCCGGGCTGTCGCCCGCCCATCTCTCCCGGCTGGAGACCGGGCAGCGGCAGCCCTCACTGCCGATGCTGCTCGCGCTCGCCCGTGTCTACGGTACGACCGTCTCGGAGCTGCTCGGTGAGACGGCCTCCGACCGGGACGCCGTCGTCCGCGCCGCCGACAAGGAGCCGACCCACGCGGGCGGCTGGACGTACTGGCAGGCCGGCGCCTCCGGGCGCGGGATGCAGGCCCTGCGCGTCCACGTCCCGTACGGCTCCCAGGGCGACATCGTGCGCGTGCACCCCGGGGAGGAGTGGCTGCACGTCCTGCGAGGGCGGCTGCGGCTGCGCCTCGGCGACACCACCGACCTGCTCGGGCCCGGGGACAGCGCGCACTTCGACTCGCTGACCCCGCACCGCATCGCCGCGCAGGACGCCGACGGGGTCGAGCTCCTCTTCGTGCACACCCTGCTGCAGAGCCCCACGGCCACCCTGTGCCTGGGCCCCAACCCCTCGGAGACCGGAGTGACGTCATGAGCAACCTCGAGGAGAAGATCCCCCGCGCCCTCTGGATCCGGCTGATCATCTACATCGCGATCGGGCACGTCTTCGCGGCGTTCCTCTGGCTGCTGTTCGAGGCGGGCGCCAACCAGTAGGCCGGCCCTTGTGCGCACGGGTCGGCCGGTTCAGCCGAGCAGTCGCTCGCGGAGCCGCTCGCGGGTCTCGGGGGAGAGCCCGAGGCCCTCCTCCAGATAGGCGTCGACGCCGCCCCAGGTCTCCTCCATGGTGTCGAACGCCGCCGTGAGGTACTCCACGCGGGCGTCGAAGAGGGGGCTGAGCAGTTCCATGACCTCGGGGGAGTAGGCCTCGGCGGAACCGGCGCTGCGCCGTACCTTGTAGCGGCGGTGCTTGGCGTTGGACTCCAGGTAGTCGGTGACGATCGCCTCGCGCTCCACGCCCAGCGCGAGCAGCGTCACCGCGATGGACAGGCCCGCGCGGTCCTTGCCCGCCGCGCAGTGCATCAGGGCCGGGACGCTGTCCTCGGCCAGCGAGTGCAGCACGCGCGCGTGCTCGGCCGTGCGCTCCTTGACGATCCTGCGGTAGGAGGCGATCATCCGGCCCGCGGCCTTGCCGTCGGCGAGGGTCTCGCGCAGCTGGTCGAGGTGGCCGTCCCGGACCATCTTCCAGAACTCGGAGCCGTCCGCCGGGTCCGACAGGGGCAGGTTCAGATTGCGCACGCCCGGCAGCTCGACGTCCGGGCCCTCCAGTTTCTGGTCCGCGGCGTTGCGGAAGTCGAAGATCGTGTGCAGCCCGAGGCCGGAGAGGAACGCGGCGTCCTCGTCGGTCGCGTGCGCGAGGTGGCCGCTGCGGAACAGCACGCCGGGCCGCACGCGCCGGCCGTCGGCGGTCGGCAGACCGCCCACGTCCCGGAAGTTGCGCACGCCGGCCAGCTCGGGCTCGGTCGACGGGATCTGCTGCGTCACAGGGCCTCCCCTCCTGTCGGGCCCGTCGGCGCGGCTCGTGGTGGCCGACGGGACACCCTCCAGGACGATACGACATGGCTTCCCCGGGCAACGGGTTGTCCACAGGCCGGCCGCCCGGACGTCCGCGCAGGTGAAGACTCGTTCGCGGACTCTTCGGCGGACTCGTCGGCCGAAAGTTGCCCAGGGGGCCGACCGCATTCGATGATGTTGGTGCTTGATCGCACCTGTTCGAATTAGTGGGGGTTTGATGCCCGAGATCGCCGACAACGGCCGTACCTGGCTCCTTTCGGGGCCCACGAGCAGCTACGCCCTCCATCTCACCGAGGCCGACGAGCTGGTCCACCTGCACTGGGGTCCGGGCATCGCGCTCGCCGACGCCGAGGCGCTCGCCGCGCTGCCGCCGTCGGAGCGGGGGGCGTCCTTCGAGTCCCCGCTCGACGGACGCGAGGAGTACCCCGTCGAGGGCGGCCCCCGCTTCGCGCGGCCCGCCCTGTCCGTGCGCACCGACGAACGGCGCGGCACCGAGTGGACCTTCGAGGCCCACGAGAGCGACGGCGACGAGCTCAGGCTGCGCTTCCGGGACGCCGGTCTCACCGTCACCCTGCACTACCGGATGCGCGGCGACGTCGTCGAGCGCTGGACGACCCTGCGCAACGACGGCACGCAGCCGCTGGAGCTGCTGCGCGCCGACTCCGCCACCTGGACCCTGCCCGAGCGCGAGGACTGGCGGCTGTCCCAGCTGCACGGCCGCTGGGCCGCCGAGTCGCGGCTCACGCGCTCCCCCCTCACCTACGGTGAGAAGGTCATCGGCAGCCGCCGCGGCCACACCGGCCACCAGCACCTGCCGTGGGTCGCCCTGGACACCGACGCGACCGAGGAGCGCGGCGAGGTCTACGGCTGCGCCCTCGGCTGGTCGGGCTCCTGGCGGATCGCCGTCGCGCAACTCCCCGACGCGCGCGTGCAGATCACCGGCGGCGCGGGCTACGACGACTCGGGCCTGCTGCGGCTGGCGGCCGGCGAGTCCTTCACCACGCCCGTCTTCGCCGGGCTGTGGAGCGACGCCGGCTTCGGCGGCGCGAGCCGCGCCTGGCACGCCTACCAGCGCGCGTACGTCGTCCCGGACGCCGAGCAGGACCGGCCGGTGCTGTTCAACTCCTGGGAGGCCACCTACTTCGACATCTCCGAGGAGCAGCAGGCGACCCTCGCCCGGCGCGCCGCGGCGATCGGGGTCGAACTGTTCGTCGTCGACGACGGCTGGTTCGGGGCGCGCACCGGCGACAACGCCGGGCTCGGCGACTGGCGGCCCAACCCCGACCGCTTCCCGAACGGCCTGAAGCCCCTCGCGGACTACGTGCACGCTCTCGGCATGCAGTTCGGCATCTGGGTCGAGCCCGAGATGGTCAACCCCGACAGCGAGCTGTACCGGGCCCACCCCGACTGGGTGCAGTTCCAAACGGGACGAAAGCGGACGGAGTTCCGCAATCAGCTCGTACTCAACCTCGCGCGAGAGGATGTCCAGGAGTATCTCTGGCAGCAGCTCCACGGGCTTCTCTCCAGTGCCCCCGTCGACTACGTCAAGTGGGACTTCAACCGCTGCTTCACCGACGCCGGCTGGCCGGACGACCCCTACCCGCAGCGCCTCTGGGTCGACCATGTGCGAGCCCTGTACGGCCTCCTGGACCGACTGCGGGCCGCCCACCCGGGCGTCGCCTTCGAGTCCTGCTCGGGCGGCGGCGGACGCATCGACCTGGGGATCATGAGCCGTACCGACCAGGTGTGGACCTCCGACAACACCGACCCGCTCGACCGGCTCGACATCCAGCACGGCTTCAGTCAGATCCACCCCGCCCGGGTCATGGCCGCGTGGGTCACCGACAGCCCCAACGCGCAGCTCAACGGCCGGACCAGCTCGCTGCGCTTCCGGTTCGTCAGCGCCATGGCCGGTGTGCTCGGCGTCGGCGGCGACCTCTCGGAGTGGGGCGAGGAGGAGTTGGCTCAGGCGCGGGAGTGGGTGGACCTCTACAAGGACATCCGGCCCCTCGTGCAACACGGCGACCTCTACCGGCTGCGTCCCCCGGCAGGCGGCCTGAGCGCCGTCCAGTACGTGCGCGGCGACGAGAGCGTCGTCCTCGCCTGGCTCCAGGCCCAGCGGTTCGGGGAGCCCGTACCGGCGCTCCGGCTGCGCGGACTCGACCCGACGGCGTCGTACGAATGCCGCGAAACGGGCGAAATCCACCGGGGTGCGGTGCTGTTGCACCATGGGCTGCGCACCGGCCTGAAGGGCGACCTCGATGCGACGGTTATCCGACTCCGTCGCATCTGAGCTTTCTGTCCGAATTGGATCCTTAATTCCAACTCGCTCCGGAATAAAGGATCCTGGAGGGCTGTCACGTGAGGAGCGTCATATCCGTGACCGTACGTCGTACGTCATGTTCACGTAATTCATGCGCTTTTCAAGGGTATTCAGTGAATCGCGGGCGTTTGGATTCACGGAGCGTGACCGGGAATTCTCGCAGCAGATCAAGAGAAATGCATTAGCCGTGCAACCTCTGCTTGTCCCCGTGCGTCTTGGTCGCTTACGTTCCACACCAATCCGGACGGATGCCTAATCCTGCCGCCGCCCGGAGTCCGCACACCCACCCGTCCACGGCAGGAGCGGGGGACCCACAGGCACAACCGCCTGTTCCGGTCCCGGAACAGGCTTGGGGTAAAGCCGCGCCTCGGCGCGGCCGGGCATCTCCAGCTCGCACCCGACAGCTCACCTCGCAGGCGCCGGAGAGGAATTCGCCATGCCCGCGAAGGGTAAGCACCGCCGTCCGAAGACCCAGCGCTTCACTCGTTCCATAGCCGTCGCCGGAACCGGCGGCGCAGCGCTCGCCCTTCCGCTCATGGGCGCCACCGGCGCCCACGCGGCCCCCGCCCAGTCCGCTTCCCAGTCGGTCGCGCAGACGGTTTCGGAAAGCGCCGTGCAGGCCGCTCCGGTCACCCGGAAGACCGCCGCCGCCAAGACCTACATCGTGCGGTCCGGCGACTGCCTCTCGAAGATCGCGGACGAGCAGAACGTCAGCGGCGGCTGGCAGAAGCTGTACCAGGACAACCGCGCGGCCGTCGGCGACGACCCCTCGCTGATCCACCCCGGCCTCAAGCTCTCGATCGGCAAGCGGGCCGCGACCGGCACGACCGAGTCGTCCGGTTCGTCCTCCTCTTCGGGCGGCTCGTCGTCGAAGTCCTCGACGTCCTCGAAGTCGTCGAAGTCCTCGAAGTCGTCCGACTCGAAGGCCTCCACCTCGTCCTCGTCCTCGAAGGCGACCACCCAGGCCGCCGAGAGCGGCACGAGCGCCTCCAGCGGTTACCGGCTCCCCGTGGCCGGCGCCTCCGTCGGCACCGCGTACCACGTGGCCGGCAGCATGTGGTCCAGCGGCTACCACACCGGTGTCGACTTCGTCGTGCCGACCGGCACCTCCCTCAAGGCCGTGGGCGCGGGCACCGTCGTCTCCGCGGGCTGGGGCGGCGCGTACGGCAACCAGGTCGTCATCAAGCTCGCCGACGGCTACTACGCCCAGTACGCCCACCTGTCGCAGCTGTCGGTCTCGGCCGGTCAGACCGTGACCGCGGGCCAGCAGGTCGGTCTCTCCGGCGCGACCGGCAACGTGACCGGCCCGCACCTGCACTTCGAGATCCGCACCACGCCGAACTACGGCTCGGACGTGGACCCGATCGCCTACCTGCGCTCGCACGGAGTCTCCGTCTAGAGCAGGTCCCGGTCGTCCGACCCCCGCTGACGACCCACCGCCTGACACGCAGCCGAAGGCCGGACCCCGATCCCCGGGTCCGGCCTTCGGTGTTTCCGTAGGCGTTTCCTTGATCGTTTCATTGCGCTGGTGTGGCATGCGTATGGCAGCCCCATGGCATCCGTTTTCGCCCCATCGACAGCCGGGCCAGAGTGAGTACACAGTGATCTCCGTCAGGGGGCAAGCGCTTTCTACCGCTCTTCGGAGGTCTCGTGTCCGGCATCGTCCACCGACGCACCGCCGTCTTCGAGTGCGCCGCGACCAGTGCCGTCCACACCCTGTGCGACGTCTCGTCGGTCACCGTGCCCGCGCAGGTGTACGTCTCCGTCGACGGCGGCCCCGAGCGGCTGTACGCCGTCGACCGCGGCGACCGCGGCGACCTCGGGATCACGGCGACCGGGCGGGGGCCGCACACGGCCGAGCTGTCCGTGAAGGACGTCTTCTCACGGGTGAACCGGTGGGCCCCGCCGCTGGAGTCGGGGGTCGCGCTGACCGGGATCCGCGGCCGCCTGCTGGAGCGACGTGCCGTGAGAGCACCGGAGTCGGTCTTCTACGGCGACTTCGTCACCCAGGGTGTCCTGGCGCTCTGCGCGGACGACGCCTCGGACTGCGCCGACGGGACGGCCGCCCACCCCACCCCGGTCGCCGACGCCCTGCACGCCTCGCTCGCCCAGGTAGGCTTCGGCCGCCAGGGTGTGCTCCAGGCCGGCCACGGGGGAGTGCCGGCCGCCGGTGACGCGTACGGCTGGAACTGCGCGGGCTCCCCGGCCCGGCCGGACCGCGACGCCGACGTGATCGTCGTCAACCAGGGCGCCGACGACACCGCGTTCGGCTCGGCCGAGTTCCGCGCCGCCTGCCGCGCCCATCTCGAACGTCTGCGGGCGGCCGCACCGTACGCCCGCCTTCTCGCCCTGCGTCCCTTCGGCGGAGCGCACGCCGCCGACATCGTCGCGGTGGTCGCCGAACTCGCCGACCGGCGCACGGAGTTCGTCGACGCCACCGGCTGGCTCGCGGCGGCGGACGGTGACTTCCACGACACCGTCCACGCCGAGCGCCCAGGGCCACCGCACGGCGGCCGACCGCCTGATCCCCCTCATCGGAAAGCCCGTGAAGGAGCACCGGTGAACGCCACCCGCCGTCGAAGAACCGTCGCCGTCACCGGCGACCGCACCGCCCCGCACCTCTACACCTCCACCGAGCCGGCCGCCAGCCGCGGCCGCGCGCTCGCCCAGAACCCCGCGTACCGCCTCGGCCGGACCGTGCGCGGCCACCTCCGGTCCGTGTACCCCGACTACTGCCTCGGCACCGAGACCCGCCGTGTCCCCGGGCCCGCCATCACCCTCCCCGAAGGAGCAGACCGTCGTGACGACCACGCGTAGAGCATTCGGAGCCCTCGCCGCCGGCACCGCCCTGGCCGCCCTCTCGCCCGCCGCCACCGCGAGCGCCACGCCCCGCCGCCACCGCCGTCTCATGGCGCACGACGACTTCCGGCACGGGCTGCGGCAGTGGGCCGTGGAACTGGAGAAGGGCGGGACCGTCACCGCCTCGCGCGAAACCCTGGAGGTCGACGTGCCCGCCGGCGCGACGATCTGGTTCAAGCGGCCGTTCACCGGGCCGTACGTCATCGAGTACGTCGCCACGCCCGTCTCCGCGGGCGGGGTCAACGACCGGGTCTCCGACCTCAACAACTTCTGGAACGCCGTCGACGTCCGCTCCCCGCAGGACCTCTTCGCCACCTCGCGCGGCGGGGCCCTCGCCGAGTACGACCACCTCAAGACGTACTACGTCGGCTACGGCGCCAACACCAACACCACGACCCGGCTGCGCCGCTACGTCGGCGAGGCGGGGGTGCGTCCGCTGATCTACGACTACACCGAGCCGCTGCTCGTGCCGAACGAGCCGCACCACGTCCGTATCGTCTCCGACGGTCCGGCCGTCCGCTGGTGGAACAATGGGCGGCTGGTGTTCGACTACACCGACCCGGAGCCGTACCCGAGCGGGCACTTCGCCTTCCGTACCACGTGGAGTCACTTCCGGATCAAGAACTTCCGGGTCTGGTCCCTTATTCCCTGATTGGCAAACTCTTTAAGAGTGTCATATCTCACCGTTCGTCAACCCCTTCCTACGATCGCGTAGGTCACATTCGAGGGTGAATGATGAACGGCTGTGGCAGACGATTCGAAGAATGACAACAGATCAGTGATCGGGTCGTACGTGGCGGTGGGGGACAGCTTCACCGAGGGCGTCGGCGACCCCGGCCCCGACGGGGCGTTCGTCGGCTGGGCCGACCGGTTCGCGGTACTCCTCGCGGACCGGCAGCCCGAAGGCGACTTCAACTACACCAACCTCGCGGTCCGCGGAAAGCTGCTCGACCAGATCATGGAGGACCAACTCCCCAGGGCGGTGGCACTCGCCCCGGACCTGGTCTCCTTCTGTGCGGGCGGCAACGACATCATCCGTCCAGGCACCGACCCGGACGAGGTCGCCGAGCGTTTCGAGCGCGCGATCTCGGCCCTGACCGCCGTAGCCGGCACGGTCATGGTGACCACCGGCTTCGACACCCGAGGCGTCCCCGTGCTCAAGCATCTGCGCGGCAAGATCGCCACCTACAACGGACATGTGCGTGCCGTCGCCGACCGGTACGGCTGCCCGGTGCTCGACCTGTGGTCCCTGAAGTCCGTGCAGGACCGCAGGGCCTGGGACGGCGACCGGCTCCACCTCTCCCCGGAGGGCCACACGCGCGTGGCGCTGCGCGCCGGGCAGGTCCTCGACCTGGAGGTACCGGCCGACCCGGAGCAGCCCTGGCCGCCGCTCCCGCCGCGCGGCCCCCTCGACGTGCGGCGCGACGACGTCCACTGGGCGCGCGAGTACCTCGTGCCGTGGATCGGACGCCGGCTGCGCGGGGAGTCCTCCGGCGACCACGTGACCGCCAAGGGCACGCTGTCGCCGGACGACATCCGGATGCGGATCGCGGCCGTCGCCTGAAGAGACGGTCGCGTGGAGCAGCTGGTGCGTGGAGCAGCTGGTGCGTGGAGCAGCGGTCGGCCGTCGACGTCGTACGGTCGGCCGCTCGCTCCACCAGTGAGGTGAGCGCACGGGAGTGGTGCCCGGGCGGGGCCCGTCACGAGTGCTGGGATGACCCCACCCGCGCCCGCCGCAGTCGCACCCCGTCCCCTCCGCCACCTCGAAGGACCGGTCCCGCATGCGCCTTCCCCGTACGCCCGTCGCCGTGGCCCTCGTCTCCCTGCTCGCCCTGGGCGTCCCGACGCTCGCCGCGGCGCCGGTCGCGGCCCGTCCCGCGCCGGCCGTCCCCGCCACCGTGACGGTGACCGGCGAAGGCAGCGCGAGCGCACCGCCCGACCTCGCGGTGGTCGCCGCCGGTGTGGCGGCCTCCGGCAAGACCTCGCAGGCCGCGCTGGACACGCAGAACAAGGCCGCCGCCGCGCTGCTGGCCGCCGTCCGCGCCCAGGGCGTCGCCGACCGGGACGTCCGCACGGAGAGCGTCTCCCTCAACCCCGTCCACGACCACACGGGCGGGGCCTCCCGGCTGACCGGCTACCAGGCCGCGCAGTCCTTCTCGGTGAAGGTGCGCGAGGTGGCCAGGACCGGCGCGGTCCTCCAGGCCGTCACCGACGCCGCAGGCGACGCGGCCCGCATCGACTCCGTCGTCTTCGACGTCGCCGACCCCGCCCCGCTGAAGGCTCGCGCCCGAGAGGCCGCGCACGACGACGCCCGCGCCAAGGCCGCGCAGTACGCCCACCTCAGCGGCCGCGACCTGGGCCGACTCGTCTCGCTCAGCGAGGACGCGGCCGCCTACCGGCGCCCCGGGCCGTCGGCCGGGGACGCCCCCGGCGCGGGCATGAGCGTCGTGCCCGTCGCCCCCGGCGAGATCCGCGCGGCGGCAACGGTCACAGCGGTGTACGAACTGGCCTGAACCGGACCCGGTCCACTTCTGCACCCGCCCCGGCGGACTCAGCGCTTCTGGGCGCTCAACGTTTCGGAGGGCAGGCCGAGTTCCCGGTCCAGCGCTTCGTCGACCCAGGTCTGCGCGGCGGTACGGGACACCGCGCCGGCGTAGGACGTCAGCTGTACGGCGAGGCCGTCGAGGAGGGCCGTCAGCCGCAGGGCGGCGCCGGACGGGTCCGGGCAGTGGAACTCGCCCGCGGCCACGCCCTCCGCGATCACCTCGGCGAGCGCCGCCTTCCACTCCTTGTCGAGATCCCGGGCGACCTCCCGCAGCGCGGGCTCGCGCAGCGACACCGCCCAGCCCTCGATCCACAGCCGCCAGCCCTTGGCCTGACCGGTGGGCGCGTACCAGCGCACGGCCGACCGCAGCCGGCGCAGCGCCGTCGTGCGGCGGCCGAGCAGCTTGCGCAGGCGCGCGAGGTCGTCCTCGGCCGCGTAGGCGAACGCGCCGGCGACCAGCTTCTCCTTCGTCGAGAAGTGGTAGAGCACCAGCGCGTTGCTCACACCGAGGGCCGCGGCGACGTCGGCGATCCTGACCGCCGCCACGCCCCGCGTCTCGATCTGCTGGATGGCCGCCCGCAGCAGCTCCTCGCGCCGCTCGGCCACGCTCAACCGGACCCTCGCCACGCCGTCACCCTACACAGCCGCCCCGACCTGCGCCGATGCCTTCATCGACGTCTCGTCGGCGTCCGCGTCGGCGCCCTCATCGGTGGCGGCCGAACCGCTCGGTGATCACCGGCAGCCGTTCCGCCGCGAGCGCGTGCGCGGCGGCCCGGGGTGTCGTGCCGTCGGCCTCCGCGCGGGTCAGCACCAGCTCCATCAGGGTGCGCATCGAGCGGCGCGTGTACGCGAAGGCCTCCTGAGGATCCGCGCCGATGTCGCCGAAGAGCGTCCACCACCACCAGGCGTTCGTCCCGGAGTTGACGACCACGTCCGGCAGCACGCTCACCCCGCGCGCGTGCAGCAGTTCCTCCGCCTCGGGCAGCACGGGCATGTTGGCCGCCTCGGCGATCCACCGCGCGTCGATCCGCTCCGCCTCCTGCGCCCCGATCGCGTACGACACGGCGGCCGGTACGAGGACCTCCGCCTCCGAAGTCAGCCAGGCGTCGCCCGGCAGCTCCCGGTCGCCGGGGCGCAGCGCCGCGCGGTCCACCGTGCCGTGGCCGTCCCGAGCGGCCAGCAGTGCCTCCACGTCGAGGCCGGCCGGGTTGGCGATCGTGCCCTTGACGTCGGCGACGGCCACGACCGTCAGCCCCGCGCGCGTGAGGAAGCGCGCCGTGGCCCCGCCCATGGTGCCCAGCCCCTGGAGGGCGACCCGCGTCCCCGCGTAAGCGACCCCGGCCCGGTCCAGAGCGGTCAGCACCGACTCGGCGACCCCGCAGCCGCCGACCAGCTCGTCCAGCCCGATGCCGTCGACCTCGACGGCGAAGGCGGCCGCCAGTCGCGCGCGGGCCGCGCTCTCGTCGTCGAGCAGCGGGTGGACCGCCTGCACCGACGACACCAGCCCCACGTCGGCGATCGCCCGATCCACCAGGTCCTGGGTCAGGCCCAGATCCTCGCCGGTGGTCCAGCAGCTCTCCACGTACGGCCGCACCGCCCGCAGGTACCGCACCAGCAGCCCGTAGGCCGCCGGGTCCCGGGGATCGCAGTCGATGCCGCCCTTGGCCCCGCCCAGCGGGACGTAGCGGGCCTCGGGGTCGTAGTGCAGCGCCTCCTTGAGGCTCATTCCGCGCGCGAGGCCGGTCACCTCCTCCAGGGTGCAGCCCTCCCGCATCCGCAGACCGCCGCTGCACACCCCGCGCACGAGCCGGTCGACGACCAGGAACCCGCGACGGCCCGTGACGTCGTCCGTCCAGGTGAGGGACAACAGGGGGGCGGTGGTCATACGGGCTCCTCGACGTCGTCGACAGGGATCGCTACTGAACAGTGGGTCAGTATCGGAAGCCAGGGCGAAGGCTGTCAACGGGATGTCGGAGGGGGCGACCATAATGGAATGCCTCAGCGACTCCACCTGGAGGTACCGTGTCCGGTTTCCGTTCCCTGCGCTCGGGGCTCCGCGCTCTGCAGCCCGAGGCATTCGGCGCGGATCCCAGTGGTGAGCGCATGGCGCGCATCCGCAGATCGCCCCACTTCAAGGACGGGGTCTTCCAGAACCCCGGCGGTACCGCGCGGACCCGTCCCTCGGGTTCGACGCTCGACTTCGCCAAGGTCTTCTTCGACAAGGAGCAGCGCCCCCGCCGTGCCCCCGTGGGCACCGTGCCGGTGCATGCCACCACTCTCGCCGACCTCGCCAAGCCGCCCGCCACGGGCCTCAGGGTGACCTGGATGGGGCACTCCAGCGTGCTCGCGGAGATCGACGGGCAGCGGGTGCTGTTCGACCCCGTCTGGGGCGAGCGCTGCTCCCCGTTCGCCTTCGCGGGGCCCAAGCGGCTGCACCCGGTCCCGTTGCCGCTGGCCGCGCTGGGCCCGGTCGACGTCGTCGTCATCTCGCACGACCACTACGACCACCTGGACCTGCCCACGATTCTGGCGCTGGCCGGCACCGACACGCTGTTCGCCGTGCCGCTCGGCGTCGGCGCCCACCTCGAGCACTGGGGCGTCTCGGCCGACCGGCTGCGCGAGCTGGACTGGCACGAGGCGACGAAGGTCGGCGGACTCACCCTGACCGCCACCCCGGCCCGTCACTTCTGCGGCCGGGGTCTGCGCAACACCCAGCACACCCTGTGGGCCTCCTGGGTCGTCGCCGGCGAGGAGCACCGGATCTACCACAGCGGCGACACCGGCTACTTCGAGGGCTTCAACGACATCGGCGCCGACCACGGCCCGTTCGACGCGACGATGATCCAGATCGGGGCGTACTCGGACTTCTGGCCCGACATCCACATGACCCCCGAGGAGGGCATGCGCGCCCACCTCGACCTCCAGGGCGGCACGGGCGGGGTGATGATGCCCATTCACTGGGCCACCTTCAACCTCGCCACGCACGCGTGGGCGGAGCCGGGGGAGGGCACGCTGGCCGCCGCCGGCGCGGTCGGGGCGCGCGTCGCCCTGCCGCGTCCCGGCGAGCCCTTCGAGCCCACCGCCGAGACCGTTCCGGGCGAGCCGTGGTGGCGGGTGGTGGCACGCGCCCCGGTCGGCGGCTGGCCGGTCCCGACCGAGACGGCAGCCAAGGCCAAAGCCGATACCGAGGGTGACATTCCGCAGGGCGCCGCCGAGGACGGCGAGGCGCCGGAGGCGATACCGGCGGGCTGATCGGAGCACGCGAAACGGTCGGCTGTGCGGGTCGGGGAGCTAAAGACTCCCTGGCCCGCACAGCCGTTTTCCGACCACCTCTGACCAGGTCTGATCGAACTCTTTCCGTGCTGTTCCTCGGATCGCGCGCCGTATTCGGTCTGCCGTGCGAAGCCTCATACCAGAGCGGGACGCTCGCTGCGGGACTTTGTCAACTGCCCACCGCACCTGATGCGTTGCCGACTACTGTGAGTGGCCGTCGGGCGACACCGGGCCGAATTCTTCGGCTCCCCGACCGACGACCCGGCTCGACGGACCAGTACGAGGACACCGATGTCTCACCTCCGCGCACCCGCCGCACGCGCAGACCGCCGTGAGGGCGGGCGGCACGGGCGGCCGGTCGCCCGCACCGCACCAGCGCCGACCGAGACACACATACGGCCCCAGCTGCTGCGGCTCGCCGTGCTCCCCCCGACCGCGGTCGCCCTCAGCGCCTGCGCGGTCGTCCTGTTCACCGTGCGCTCCACCGGCGTCCGGCCCGGCGCCACCCTGTGGGCGGTCCTGGCCGGCGCGGTCGCGGTGACCGGCGTCGGCATCGTGATCGCCGCCGTGGCCGCGGACCGCGCCGCCCGCTCCGTCAGCGACCGTGTCGCGGCCCTGCGCCGGGGCAGCGCACGCGGCGAGGCCGACCTGCGCCATGTCGTCGAGGCGCTGCGCCGCGGCGAGACCCCGCCCCAGCGCAGGTCGCGCGGCGGCCCGCCCGGCGCGGACGCCGACGACTTCGAGCTGCTCGCCGCCGACCTGGCCCGGGCCCACGACGGGGCCGTCACCGCCGTCGTGCAGGCCGCACAACTGTCCAGCCAGACCGGCAGCGAACAGAAGCTGGAGGTCTTCGTCAACCTGGCGCGGCGTCTTCAGTCCCTGGTGCACCGCGAGATCTCGATCCTCGACGAGCTCGAGAACGAGATCGAGGACCCCGACCTGCTCAAGGGCCTCTTCCACGTCGATCACCTCGCCACCCGCATCCGCCGCCACGCCGAGAACCTCGCCGTCCTCGGCGGGGCCGTCTCCCGGCGGCAGTGGAGCAACCCGGTCTGCATGACGGAGGTGCTGCGCTCCGCCATCGCCGAGGTCGAGCAGTACTCGCGGGTCAAACTCGTCCCGCCCATCGACGGCGAGCTGCGCGGCCACGCCGTCGCCGACGTCATCCACCTGCTCGCCGAACTCGTCGAGAACGCCACGGTGTTCTCCGCCCCGCACACCCAGGTGCTGCTGCGCGCCAACCTCGTCACCTCCGGGCTCGCCGTGGAGGTCGAGGACCGCGGGCTCGGGCTGCCCGTCGAGGAGCAGAGCAGGATGAACGCGCTGCTCGCCGACCCCGACCAGGTCAACGTCGGCCGGCTCCTCGCCGACGGGCGGATCGGCCTGTTCGTCGTCTCCCAGCTGGCCCGACGGCACGGCATCCGGGTCCGCCTCCAGAGCAACATCTACGGCGGCGTCCAGGCCGTCCTGGTCGTCCCGCAGGCGCTGCTGGGCTCCGCGCCCGGCGTCGCCGGAGCCGTGCCGCAGGGACCGGACACCGACGGCGCCGGCCTGCCCCTCGTACCCTCCACGACGCCGCCTGCCACGACCGAGGCGGCCCGCCCGCCCCTGCCGCCGGCCCAGACCGCCCGGCCCACGCCCGGGGGCGGCCGGCCGCCCGCACCGCCGTACCTCCCGCAGAGGACCGCCGACATGGTCCGGCGGCCGGGCGGAGAGCATGTTCCGCCTCCGGCTCAGGCGCCGGAGGCCACCGGCGGAGGCTGGTCGCCGGGCTCGACGCAGGTGCCGGGCGCGACGCCCGTCGGCCCGCAGACGCAGCACACGCCCGCTGCGGGGGTGCCGCTGATCTCCTCGCGTCCGCAGGGCGGTCCGGACCCCGCCGGTGGGGCGACGCCCCCGCACCCGTCGGACGCCCCGAGGGCGAACGGCGGTCGGCCCGCGCCGTTGCCCGTGCGCGGGGCCGCTCGGGCGGCGCGGGCCAATCCGGCCGAGGCCGTGCCCGGCATCCGGCCCGCCGACCGCCCCACCGTCGAAGAGCACGCGGGCATCGCACCCACCCCGCGCGTCGGCACCGTGCGCGGCACCATGGGCAAGCCCCAACTGCCGCGCCGTCGCGCCCAGGAGCACATCGTGCCCCAGCTGCGCGGCGGCCCGGCCCCCCGCCAGGACACCGAGCAGCCCGCCGGCCACGACCCCGGCCTGATGGCGTCCTTCCAGCGCGGCGTCGGCCTCGCCGAGGCCCAGCAGAGCCTGGAGGCGGACGTCATGGACGTGCGGCAGTCCCCGATACCCGAGGCGCATTCCGACCTGTCCACCGCCCGGCACGACGGGAGCGCACCAGCCGGATGACCACTCTCAGCACCCCCACCCCCACCCCCACCCCCAGCGCTCCCGCAGACCTTCGTACCCCAAGGAGTCGATCCACCATGGCGAGCGATGCGCCGACGACCGGCCAGGTATCCGATCTCGACTGGCTGATGAGCGGCCTCGTGCAGCGCGTGCCGCACACCATGAGCGCGGTGCTGCTCTCCTGCGACGGGCTCGTGAAGTCGGTCCACGGCCTCGACCCCGACAGCGCCGACCACATGGCCGCCCTGGCCTCCGGCCTGTACTCGCTCGGCCGCAGCGCCGGCGTCCGGTTCGGCGACGGCGGGGACGTACGGCAGGTCGTCGTCGAACTCGACTCGACGCTGCTGTTCGTCACCACGGCCGGTTCCGGCGCGTGTCTCGCGGTGCTCGCCGGGCGGGAGGCCGACGCGGCGGTGCTCGGTTACGAGATGGCGATGCTGGTCAAGAGCGTCCGGCCGTATCTGATGACCGCGCCCCGGCAGCACGCCGTCGAACCGTCGGTGATGGGGCCTTGAACGTGGCGGCGGCCGGCGACGGGCCCTGGCTCGACGACGCGGCCGGACGGCTGGTGCGCCCTTTCACGGTCAGCAACGGCCGGACCAAGCCCAGCGTCGCCCTCGATCTCATGTCCCAGGTCATGGCCACCGGGGCGACCCCCCTCGGCTACCTCGGCCCCGAACACGCGACCGCGCTCCACCTGACCCGTGCACCCGTGTCGGTCGCCGAGATCGCGGCCCATCTGAAGCTGCCGGCAGCGGTCACCAAGGTGCTGCTGTCGGACCTCCTCGACTGCGGGGCGTTGACCACCAAGCCCCCCGAGTTCCAAAACAACCCCACCGACCGGGCCCTACTGGAGGCAGTGCTCGATGGACTACGACGACAGCTCTGACTGCGACGATCACGACACGTACGGAGATCACCGTGACCACGGCGCTTCCGACGGAAACGGCCCCGACCCCTTCCCGACCGCCCTGAAGATCCTGGTCGCGGGCGGCTTCGGGGTCGGCAAGACGACCTTCGTCGGCGCCGTCAGCGAGATCGCGCCGCTCAGCACGGAGGAGCTGCTCACCACCGTCAGCGCCGCGACCGACAACCTCGACGGCATCGAGAACAAGGTCGAGACGACCGTCGCCATGGACTTCGGCCGGATCACCCTCGACCCGCACCATGTCCTCTACCTGTTCGGCACCCCGGGCCAGGAACGGTTCTGGTTCATGTGGGACGAGCTGTCCGAGGGCGCCCTCGGCGCGGTCATCCTCGCCGACACCCGTCGGCTCGAGGAGTGCTTCGCGGCCGTCGACTTCTTCGAGGAACGCGGACTCGCCTTCATCATCGCCGTCAACGAGTTCGACGGCTCCCACCGCTACGACCCCGAGGAGGTGCGCGCCGCCATCGACCTGGACCCGGCGATCCCCATCGTGCGCTGCGACGCCCGGATCTCCGCCTCCGGCGTCCAGACCCTGCTCACCCTCGTCAGACACCTCATCGCCCACGCACCGGCCGCACCCCAGCCGAGCCGCGGCGCCCACATGTGACGCCCGCACCCAACGCCCCGGAGCCGCATATGACGTACGTCCACAGCGACGGAACCCGGACATGAGCTACGACCCGTCGCGCCCGACCGGTCGTCTGCTGCTCACCCCGGAGGACAGGGAAGCCCCCGCCCGTGCCCTCAGGCTGCGCCGACTCGGCCTCGGGGAACAGCCGGAGCCCGCCCTGGACGCCTTCGCGGACCGGCTCGCCGAGGTGATCGGAGCGCCGTACGCCATGGTCAACTTCCCCGACGAGGAACGGCAGTTCTTCGCCGGGCTGCACACCCCGCAGGGCGGCCGGGCCGCCCGGGGCGGCAAGCCCCGGGTGGGCCGCCGGCTGCCCCGCGACTACGGCTACTGCCCGCATGTCGTCGTCCGGCGCAAGGCGCTGGTCCTGGAGGACGTGGGCGACTACCCGCGCTTCGCCGGCAACCCGGTGGTCGACGAGTACGGCATCCGCTCCTATCTCGGCGCCCCGCTCATCGACACCACCGGCATGGTGCTGGGCACGGTGTGCGTCGCCGACCTCGCGCCCCGGCCCTGGGGGAAGGCCGGCCTGGAGACCATCAAGGCGACGGCCGCCGACCTCGCCGGCCGACTGCAACGCCGGGAGAGCGGCGGATTCCCGCCCTGAGCCCCCGGAGCCCGGGTCAGAAGGCCCGCCAGACGTTGTTGAAGGCCGCGTCCTCGATGGACCGTCGTCGCCGGACGGCGTCGAGCTCCGCCACCGCGTCGCCGACCGCCGCCAGGATCGTCACGACCGCGTCGTCGAGGCGGTCCGGGCCGCCGTCGGCCGGGTCCTCGCGCAGACCGACGGCGGTGGCCAGCGCGGCGAGGACCGGCTCGTCCGACGCCCAGCGCGCGGTGGCGCGCCGACGGGCCGGCGAGTCGACGGGCGCCGTCCGCGCGGACCGGACGCCGAGCAGCCGCCCGCGGGGCCGGCCGACCACTCCGTCCGCCTCCAGCCGGTCGGTATAGGCCGAGGACAGGCCACGGCCCCGGCGCCACAGCCAGTCCTCGACCGACTCGTACGGTTCCTCCCGGACGAGCGCCGCCGCGGCCTCGGCCAGCAGCGGATCGTCCGGCTCCGAGGGCGGGCCGGGCACCAGGAGGTCGTCCTCCACGGTGAGCGCTTCGGCCCGGAGCAGATCGATCGCCTCCGCGCCCGCGAGGGCGAGCGCCAGATCGCCCTGTCCGACCTCACGCACCGCGGTGACGCCGGACGGCACGTCGGGGGTCACGTCCAACGCGACGATCATCAGGTCCCGTGCTGTGGTCATCAGGGGCTCCACGTCAGTCGGCCGGCTCGTGCGGGTTGCGGTCCAGGGTGACACGCCCCAGCGTGGTGTGCGGGAAAGCCGGTCCACAGGAGCGAGGCCACTCGTGTGAAGCGCACTCGTGTGAAGCAGAGCTGTGGCGGCGCTTAAGAAAAGCTCGATGGACCTGGGCCGGTGGAGTGCGGCAGATTGCTGCACGAATCCACACGTCTTCCCGGATGCGGGGCCGCTTCGGCCTGTCCGCGCCCGGGCCCTCACCACGGGAGCCGTTGCGTTGAAGGCACTGGTCAAGGAGAAGGCGGAGCCGGGGCTGTGGCTCACCGACGTCCCGGAGCCCGAGATCGGTCCCGGCGACGTACTGATCAAGGTGTTGCGCACCGGCATCTGCGGCACCGATCTGCACATCCGGTCCTGGGACGGCTGGGCGCGGCAGACCATCCGCACACCGCTGGTGCTCGGGCACGAGTTCGTCGGCGAGGTCGTCGAGACGGGCCGGGACGTCGACGCCGCCGACATCGCGGTGGGGGACCGGGTCAGCGGTGAGGGACACCTCGTCTGCGGCAAGTGCCGCAACTGTCTCGCCGGGCGCCGCCATCTGTGCCGGGCCACCGTCGGCCTCGGCGTAGGGCGCGACGGCGCGTTCGCGGAGTACGTCGCCCTGCCCGCCTCCAACGTGTGGGTGCACCGGGTCGAGGTGGACCTCGACGTGGCGGCGATCTTCGACCCGTTCGGCAACGCCGTGCACACCGCGCTGTCCTTCCCGCTCGTCGGCGAGGACGTGCTGATCACCGGCGCCGGACCGATCGGCCTGATGGCCGCCGCCGTCGCCCGGCACGCGGGCGCCCGCAACGTCATGGTCACCGACGTCAGCGAGGAGCGGCTGGAGCTGGCCCGCAAGATCGGCGCGAGCCTCGCGCTGAACGTGTCGCAGGCGTCCATCGCCGACGGACAGCGGGAGTTGGGGCTGCGCGAGGGCTTCGACGTCGGCCTGGAGATGTCCGGCCGGCCCGAGGCGCTGCGCGACATGATCGCCAATCTGACGCACGGCGGCCGGATCGCCATGCTGGGGCTGCCCGCCGAGGAGTTCCCCGTCGACTGGTCCCGGATCGTCACCTCGATGATCACCATCAAGGGCATCTACGGCCGAGAGATGTTCGAGACCTGGTACGCGATGTCGGTGCTGCTGGAGGGCGGCCTCGACCTCGCCCCCGTGATCACCGGCCGGTACGGCTACGGCGACTTCGAGGCGGCCTTCGCCGACGCGGCCGGCGGCCGCGGCGGCAAGGTCATCCTCGACTGGACCGCGTGACTCCCTTCCTGCGCAAGCACTTCTAGGAGCTTTGAGATGTTCGACTCCGTGCGCGACGACCTGCGCGCCACCCTCGACGAGATCCGTGCCGCCGGTCTGCACAAGCCCGAGCGCGTGATCGGCAGCCCGCAGTCGGCGACCGTATCCGTGACCGCGGGCGGCCGGCCGGGCGAGGTCCTCAACTTCTGCGCCAACAACTACCTCGGCCTCGCCGACCATCCCGAGGTCGTCGCGGCCGCCCACGAGGCCCTCGACCGCTGGGGCTACGGCATGGCGTCCGTGCGCTTCATCTGCGGGACGCAGGAGGTGCACAAGGCGCTGGAGGCGCGGCTGTCCGCCTTCCTCGGCCAGGAGGACACGATCCTGTACTCCTCCTGCTTCGACGCCAACGGCGGAGTCTTCGAGACGCTGCTCGGCCCCGAGGACGCGGTGATCTCCGACGCCCTCAACCACGCCTCGATCATCGACGGCATCCGGCTGTCCAAGGCCCGCCGCTTCCGCTACGCCAACCGTGATCTGGAGGATCTGGAGCGGCAGTTGAAGGACGCGTCCGACGCGCGTCGCCGACTGGTCGTCACCGACGGCGTGTTCTCCATGGACGGCTATGTGGCGCCCCTCGCCGAGATCTGCGACCTCGCCGACCGCTACGACGCCATGGTCATGGTCGACGACTCGCACGCCGTCGGCTTCGTCGGCCCCGGCGGCCGCGGCACCCCCGAACTGCACGGCGTGATGGACCGCGTGGACATCGTCACGGGCACCCTGGGCAAGGCGCTCGGCGGCGCGTCCGGCGGTTACGTCGCGGCGCGCGCCGAGATCGTCGCCCTGCTCCGCCAGCGCTCCCGCCCGTACCTCTTCTCCAACACCCTCGCCCCGGTCATCGCCGCCGCCTCGCTCAAGGTCATCGACCTGCTGGAGTCGGCCGACGACCTGCGCGTACGGCTGGCCGAGAACACGGCCCTGTTCCGCCGCCGGATGACGGACGCGGGCTTCGACATCCTGCCCGGCGACCACGCCATCGCCCCCGTGATGATCGGCGACGCGGCGCGGGCGGCCCGGATGGCCGAACTGCTCCTGGAGCGTGGGGTGTACGTGATCGGCTTCTCCTACCCGGTCGTCCCGCAGGGACAGGCCCGGATCCGCGTCCAGCTGTCCGCCGCGCACTCCACGGACGACGTGAATCGGGCGGTCGACGCCTTCATCGACGCGCGGGCCGAGCTGGCGGGGGTCTGACGGGCCCGAGCGGCCCGGACACATTGCGATAATCGATCCCATGATCGAGGCGCGGCGGCTCCACATCCTCCGTGCGGTGGCCGACCACCGCACCGTGACGGCGGCGGCCGCCGCGCTGTATCTCACCCCGTCCGCCGTCTCCCAGCAGCTGACGGCCCTGGAGCAGGAGACCGGCCACCGGCTGGTCGAGCGCAGCGCCAAGGGCGTACGGCTCACCCCGGCCGGCGAGATCCTGCTCGCGCACACCAACGCCGTCCTCGCCCAGCTGGAGCGGGCCGAGGCCGAGCTGGCCGCCTACAGCTCCGGCGCGGCCGGCACGGTCACGGTCGCCGCCTTCGCGACCGGCATCGCCCTCGTCGTGGCGCCCGCGGTGGCCCGGCTCGCGGGCGTCGCCCCCGGGATACGGATCCGGGTCCAGGACACCGAGGGCGACGCCAGCCTCACGATGGTGCTCGACCGGCAGGTGGACGTCGCCGTGGCCGTCGAGTACCGGGGCGCCCCGGCCGCCGACGACCCCCGGCTCGCGCACATCCCCCTCTACGCCGAGCCCTTCGACGCGGTCGTCCCCGTCACCCACCGTCTCGCCGACGCCCCCGAGGTCCCCCTCGCCGAACTGGCCAAGGACACCTGGATCGGCCCCTACCCCGGCAACCCCTGCCATGACGTGGTCGTCCTGGCCTGCGAGCACGCCGGCTTCCAGCCTCGTCTGGAGCACTCCTCGGACGACTTCCGCGCGGTCGTCGCGCTGGCCTCGGCCGACGCGGGCGTGGCGCTGGTGCCGCGTTCGGCGCTGCGCGGCATGGACCTCACGGGAGTGGTCGTCCGGCCCGTCGACGGGGTGGCGCCGACCCGACGGGTCTTCGCGGCCGTCCGCCGGGGAGCGGAGGAGCATCCGCTGATCCGGCCGGTGCTGGAGGCGCTCGGCGAGGCCGCACGAGGCTGAGCTGCCGGCGGGTGAGGCGCACGCAGGTGAGGCATCCGTAACGCTGTCGTCTCATATTCGGGATAACTTCCCTGATATGAGAAACGAAGAGGATGCGGAGGATGCTGTGGGCGCGGCGGACGCGGTCGAGCCCCCGGACCCCGTCGACGCGCGCCTCGCCGCACGCCTGGCCGAGTTGCGGGCCGAACGCGGTTGGTCGCTGGGGGAGTTGGCGGAGCGCAGCGGGATCAGCCGGTCCACCCTGTCGCGGGCCGAGCGGGCGGAGATCAGCCCGACCGCCTCGCTGCTCAACCGCCTGTGCCATGTCTACGGCCGGACCATGTCCCGGCTGCTCGGCGAGGTCGAGGCGGAGCCCGCGCCGCTGGTGCGGGCCGGCGAGCAGTCCGTCTGGGCGGACCGGGCCTCCGGGTTCGTCCGGCGCTCGGTGTCGCCGCCGCACCCCGCGCTGCGCGCCGAACTGGTCGAGGGCCGGCTCGCCGTGGGCGCCGACCTCAGGTACGACCGGCCGCCCGTGGCAGGGCTGGAGCAGCACATCTGGGTGCTGGACGGCGTCCTCGCCGTGACCGCCCAGGGCGCCGAGCATCGCCTCGACGCGGGGGACTGTCTGCGCCTGCGGGTATGGGGGCCGACCCGGTTCCGGTGCGTGGGCGACGCGGAGACGCGGTATGCGCTGGCGGTGGTGCTGCCGTGACCGATGCCTTCGCGACCCGGCTCGACGCCGTCCGACTGCTCGAGCGGGTCGAGGAGTTGGCCGACCTGCTGATCGACACGGTCGACGGCGGAGCCTCGGTCGGCTTCCTCGCCCCGCTGGACCGGGCGGACGCCCTCGCCTGGTGGAAGGAGCGGGCGCAGGGCGTGGCCGCCGGGCGGCTCGCCGTCTGGGCCGCCCACGACGGCGACCGTGTCCTCGGCACCGTCAGCCTCGCCTTCGCCGGCAAGCCCAACAGCTCGCACCGCGCCGAACTCGTCAAGCTGATGGTCCACCGGGACGCCCGCGGGAAGGGCCTCGGCCGCGCCCTGCTGACCCTGGCCGAGGAGGCGGCCGGCGCGGCCGGCGTCACCCTGCTCCACCTGGACACCGAGACCGAGAGCCCCGCCGAACACCTCTACCGCGCCGCCGGGTGGACCAGCGCCGGGGTCATCCCCGACTACGCGGCGAGCCCCTCCGGCGTGCTCCGGCCGACCACCCTGTACTACAAGCACGTCGCGGCCGGGTGACTGTCAGTGGCAGCCGATACGGTGCGAAGCATGCCGGACGCCGAAGACGTACGTCGTATCGCCCTGTCCCTGCCGGACACCACGGAGAAGATCGCCTGGAGCATGCCCACCTTCCGCGTCGCGGGGAAGATGTTCGCCACTCTGCCCGAGGAGGAGACCTCCCTCGCCGTGCGCTGCCCCAAGGAGGAGCGCGACGAACTGGTGCTCGCCGAGCCCGGGAAGTTCTGGATCGCCGACCACGAGGCCCAGTTCGCCTGGGTACGGGCCCGCCTGGCGGCCCTGGAGGACGAGGACGAGCTGCGGGCCGTCCTCGCCGACTCCTGGCGGCAGGCGGCCCCGAAGCGGCTGCTGGAGGCGTACCCGGAGCTGGGGGTGGCCCCGCAGGACTGACGGCGGCCCGGCGGTCGGGGCGCGAGAAACGGGTGCGCGACCATCGACCCGAGTGCGGTATTGTTTCCATGCGCGTTCGGCCAGGGGAAACCCCAGGTCAGATGGGCAACGGGACGTGGCGCAGCTTGGTAGCGCACTTGACTGGGGGTCAAGGGGTCGCAGGTTCAAATCCTGTCGTCCCGACTTTACGAAGTCGGAGGTCGAGCACCGTTTCAGAGGGAATCTGAAACGGTGCTTTGGCCATTCTCGGGACAAGCCCGAGATGTGAGGCAGTGCCCCTGAGCCACGTCGCGGCACGGCATCGCGGCGTGGCTCAGCCGGCTCCGTCCAGCGGCCGGCGCAACTCGATCTCAAGCCATTGGCTCTCGTGGCGCCACGCGTCCGGAGCGCGTGCCCGGCGAACCGTTCACCCGCCGCCTTGCGGGCGGGGTGGTGCCGCCGACTCGGCATCGGTGGTGGCGCGGCCGGTGGCGGCGAGGAGGGCGAGCAGTGCGAGGACGGCCAGCAGGATGATGACCAGCAGCAGGATGGTCAGGACCGTCGGGTGGTTCCAGAGCGCGAAGACGAGGGCCACGATCAGCAGGGCGGCCAGGGCGATCCACCGGCGGTGGGCCTGGGTCCAGGTGCCCACCCGGCCGGTGCCGACCTGGTGGGCGTAGGCCCACCGCGCCGTGGAGTCCGCGGCGCGCTCGGATGTGCCCCTGACGGCGCGCGCCAGTCGTCCGGGGCCGATCAGGTAGGCGCCGAGCGCGATGACCACGCCGAGCACGATCGCCGTGCGCAGGCTGACCCTGAGGAAGTGCACCAGGGTGTCGAAGACGGCTGCCGCGGCGGCCTCCGACTGAACCTGGGGCGGGAGATGATCCAGGTAGTAGCGGCGGGCGACGACCAGGACGATGGCCACGACCAGGCAGGCGAAGGCCGCGCCCAGAGCCGTACGGGCCAGGGCCCGGCGGCGCCGGTGGGCCAGGAGCACGCCGGCCGCGCCGGTCACCACGACGAGCACGGGAAGCCAGTTCCCGATCACGTCCAACAGATGGGCGCCCTTGCGGATCTTCTCCAGTTGGTCGGACTGGAAGAGCACCATCTGCTTGTCGACGTCGGGGATCTTGGCGGCCGGGGACAGCCCGGCGTCCACGAGTGCCTGTTTGACCTGGTCGACGGCTTCGCCGACGTCGAGGGTCACCGTCCCGCCTTCCACGCCCACGGCGCCGCGGCCTTCGCCGGTGAGCGCGTGCACGACTGCGGCGTGGGCGCGCCGGTTGGCGTTCGTCCAGATCCGCTCGAAGCGGTCGCTCTGTACGAAGCGGGTGGCCACCTTCTCGACCGTGTCGTTGACCGCGGAGTCGAGTTGCGGGCCCAGCCCCTTCACGGCCTGCGCGGCGCGCGGCGGAAGCCCCTGCGACTGGAGCCAGCCGGCGATGTCCGCGGCGGCCTGGCTGCCGTCCACCCGTACGTCCGCGGCATGGGTGATGCGCTTGACGGCCGCGTCCTCGATCGCCGGATCCGAGGCGAGCGGCGAGACGGTCTCCACGTACCGGTCGGTGTCCAGCGCGATGTCGTGCACCCACACCGTCAGGAGGGCGACGGGCACGAGGATGCAGGTGAGCACGATGAGAACGGCCGAGAGGGTGTTCCGCGTGATCCGTGTGGCCGCCGAACCGTGCTTGGGCCCGCCCCCCGCCGCGTCACCCACGCCCGCCTCCGGGACGGCATCGGGCTCGGACGGCTCGTGCGGGCTGGTCATGGGATGCTCCAGGGCTCCTGGGGGATCGGCCTGTCTCCATTTCCGCCGCTCTACGGCGATACGGCCCGCCCAGGCGGTCCGTACGGGCGAGACACGGTCGACCGCCCGCAGCGGTGACGCCGGCCCCGGGGAGACATGAAGGCTCGGCAGCGACGGAAGGTCCGCCGGTCGGCGTGTCGATCGATTCGGGCGGGGGTCAACGCCGGCGGCGGCGGTGAACAGGCGGCGCACACCGCCGGGTGGTGCAATGGGCATGGTGGCGGGAGTGCCCTTGCGTGCACGGCTCGCGGTCGTCGGCGACCCGATCGGCGAGGGCGGACCGGGAGACCGGGGGCCGCAGATCGCCACTGGACGCGGTGCCACGCACAGTCGCGTCGGTCGTGCCCACCGGGCAGGAGGCTCCATGCACAGGGACTCCGGGGCGCGCGGTCGCCTCGTACAGCGTTGGTCCGCACGGCTTGCCCTCGTGGCGGGGCTCGCTGCGGTGGTGGTCCTGCTCGTTTTCGCCGGAGTCCAGAGCATCGTGCTCCTGGGCGCCGGTCTGGCCGGGCTGGCCATATCAGGGGCGAGCCTGTGGTGGGCACTGACCCTGCGTGGAATCGGCAGGCTGCTCTCCTTCACCCTGGCCGCCGTCGCCCCGCTCGCGGTGCTGGCGCTCTTCGCATGGGCGGATCTGCTGTGGGTCGTACTCGCCTCTCTTGCCCTGTGGGCCCTCGCGGTCTCCGTCGGCGGAGCGGCACTCAGCAGGGACGTCGAGCCGGCCGGGCCCCCGGAGACGCGGACTGCTCCTCCCCAGCGCCCCTTCCTCATCATGAATCCACGATCAGGCGGGGGAAAGGTGGGGAAGTTCCACCTCAAGGAGAAGGCCGAGGCGCTCGACGCCGATGTCCTCCTGCTGGACACAGCTCATCAGCAGGACGTGGTCGCGCTCGCCGACAAGGCAGTCGAAGACGGCGCCGACCTCCTCGGAGTCGCGGGCGGCGACGGCACACAGGCCCTGGTCGCGGGAGTCGCCGCCAGGCACGGCATTCCCTTCATGGTGATCTCGGCCGGAACCCGCAATCACTTCGCCCTCGACCTCGGCCTGGACCGGGACGACCCGTCGACCTGCCTGGACGCGCTCGCCGACGGCGTCGAACTCCGCGTCGACCTCGGTTTCATCGGTGAGCGAGCCTTCGTCAACAACGCGTCCATCGGCACCTACGCGGCCGTCGTGCAAAGTCCCGCCTACCGCGACGACAAGGTCCGCACCGTCCTCCAGACGCTTCCCGACCTGCTGACCCACCGACGCGGCCCCCGGCTGGCCGTCCGCACCGCGGACATGGCCATCGACGGCCCCCAGGCCGTGCTCGTCAGCAACAACCCCTACCGGATGGGCGACCTCGCCGGCCTCGGACGCCGCGAGGTCCTGGATTCAGGCGCCCTCGGCGTCCTGGGCGTCAACGTCGACAACGCCGCGCAGGCAGCCGAGTTGCTCGCGGGGAGGCACGCGCCCGGCCTCACCACCCTGACGGCCGAGGAGGTCGTCATCGACGCGGACGAGCCCGAGATCGAAGCCGGGGTCGACGGTGAGGCACTGACCCTGCCGACGCCCGTACGGTGCACGATCCACCCCCGGGCTCTGCGCGTCCGCGTACCACGCCACCGCCCCGGCGTGCCCCGGACGAGGGCCCCCATGGACTGGCGGCGGATACGGAAGCTGGCCCTGAGCTGAGGAGCCGCCGTCCTTCCCCGGCACGATTCAGGGCGTCTTGGCGGCGGACCGCTTCGCGCTTTTGCTCCTGCGGGCGCCCGTGCTGCTCCGCCCGGGCTCGGCGGGCGCATTCTTCCGCTTCGCGGCCTTCTCGGCGCCTGCGACCGTCCGCGACGGCGCTGTCCTGGTCGGCGCGGTCGGCCACTTCAACTCGATCTCCAGCTCGATCTCCCCGTTGCCGATCTCGACCTCCATCTCGCTGCGAAGGTCGTCGGGGATCCGCAGGCTCAGCGTTCCGGGGCTGAGTTCCAGTTCGGCATCCCCGCCTTCCCTCAGCGCGGCTGCGAGTGCCGTGAGCTGGTCAGCCGCCTCAAGGCGTGACAACGTGCGCTTCTGCTCAAACTTGAGGTCCTTCATGAGGGTCTCCGATCTGACAGAAAGAGTGGATAACACCCATTCTGGTGTCATGTGCGGGATCGGACATCCTCATGGCCGGCAGGGTCGCTTGCTCGAACCAGGCCGAGGAGTGGTCCAGGGGCAGCAGAAGGCACAAGGCCACCAGCGCGGTGGCGGATCCCGCGATCCGCAGAAAAACCGCACGATCGCGCCCGACGCCCTCGCTGTGAGTCCGCCGGGCAGCCTGTGGATTCGCCCAACCCCGCGTGACGTCCACGGCTCCGCTGCCAGGATCAGGCGCCATGAGCGCAGGGCACCGCAAGGCCGACCAGCACCGCAGGCCCCACGAGACCGCCAAGGCCGAGAAGCACCGGACACCGCACCGCGCCGGGCACGCGAAGCGGGCCGGCAAGGCGGTGCCGGCCGACGAGTCGACGACCGCGCTGGCGCTGGCCGCCCGGGGCGGTGACGCGGCGGCCGTCGAGGGGTTCGTGCGCGCGCTGCACCGAGACGTGGTCCGCTACGTCGCCCATCTCAGCGCCGATCCGCAGGCCGCGGACGATCTGGCGCAGGACACCTTCCTGCGGGCGCTCGGCGCGCTGCACCGCTTCGAGGGCCGCTCCTCGGCACGGGCCTGGCTGCTGTCCATCGCGCGCCGGGCGGTGTTCGACAGCTACCGGTCCGCCGCTGCCCGGCCGCGCCTCTCGGACGAGGCCGACTGGCAGACGGCCGTGGAGCTGGCCCAGCCGCGCGGGCTGCCCGGCTTCGACGACGGCGTCGTCCTGCTGGATCTGCTGGCCGCGCTGCCGCGGGACCGGCGGGAGGCGTTCGTGCTGACCCAGTTGCTGGGGCTGCCGTACGCGGAGGCGGCCGAGGTCGGCGACTGCCCCGTGGGCACCGTCCGCTCACGCGTGGCCCGCGCCCGCGCCACCCTGGCCGAACTGCTCACCGAGGCGGGCGCGCCCATGGTCAGCGCAGACCTCGCAGCGAGCGCAGTTCGTCGACCTTCGTCAGGCGGGCCACAGCGACGTAGACCAGGCCGAGGGTGAGGACGCCGGCCGTGAGGGCGGTCGCGGTCGGCAGGGTTCCCTCGCCGAGCGCTGCCGCGCACGCCCGGTCGGCGGCCCGGCCCGCGGCGGCGGCGAGGCCCGCGGCGCACAGCAGCTTGGCGTACGTGCGGCGCAGCGCGCCGTCGTCCAGCCGGCCGCCGGTCCGCCGGCGCAGCAGACGCGCGGTGAGCGCAAGCCCGGCCAGGTAGGACAGGGCGTAGGCGCCGGCCATGCCGGTCACCGCCCAGCGGTCGGGCAGCAGCAGATGGCAGCCGGTGGCCAGGGCGATGTTCACCGCCGCGATCCAGACCGCCATGCAGAACGGGGTGCGGGTGTCCTCGAAGGCGTAGAAGCCGCGCAGCAGCAGGTACTGCGCGGAGAACGGGATCAGCCCGAGCCCGAACGCCTGGAGCATGTGCCCGAGCGGCGCCGCGGAGGCCGCGTCGGCCGCGCCGTGCGCGAACAGCAGGGTGGAGATCCGCGGGCCGAGGGCGAGGAACAGGAACGCGGCCGGGACGATGACGACCCCGCTGACCCGCAGCCCGCGCGACAGGTCCGCGCGCACGTCCCCGATCCGCCCCTCGGCCACGGCGCGGCTCATGCGCGGCAGCAGCGCGGTCACCAGGGACACCGTGACCACCGACTGCGGCAGCATCCAGATGGTCTGCGCGTACATGTACGCCGTGTAGCCCGCGCCCGCGTCCGGCAGCTTCTGGTCGACCGTGTTGGCGTAGTTGGTGACGACCGTCAGCGAGACGAGGTTCGTCAGCACCAGCAGCAGCGTCCACTTGGCGGCGTGCACCCCGGAACCCAGGCCCGAGCCGCGCCAGTCGAAGCGCGGCCGGAACCGGAACCCGGCGGCCCGCGCGAACGGCACCAGCGCGAGGGCCTGCACCGCGATGCCGGCCGTGGTGCCGAGGCCCAGCAGCCGGACCTGGGTGTCGGTGATGTCCGCGACCCGCTCCGGAACGGTCATCAGGCCGAGGTAGGCGCCGAACATACCCAGCAGGACGACGTTGTTGAGGACCGGCGTCCACATCATCGCGCCGAACCGCTCACGGGCGTTGAGGACTTGGCCGTACATGTTGAACAGGCCGTAGAAGAAGATCTGCGGGAGCAGGAAACGGGCGAAGACCACCGTCAGTCGGTACGCCTCGTGGGTGTCGGGGGTGTCGCGCAGGTACAGCGAGACGATTCTCGGGGCCGCCCACACCGCCAGCGCGGTCCCCACCGCGAGGACGGACACCACCAGGGTGACGAGCCGCTGCTCGTAGGCCCGTCCGCCGTCCGGGTGGGTGGCCCGAGCCCGCACCAACTGCGGTACCAGCACGGCGTTCAGCGCGCCGCCGATCAGCAGGGTGTACAGGCTGGTCGGCACGGTGTTCGCCGTGTTGTACGTGGTCGCCAGCAGCCCGGTGCCCAGCGCGGCGGCCTGGAGCACCTGGCGGATCAGCCCGGTCGCCCGGGACGCCACCGTGCCCAGTGCCATCAGCGCCGACGAACGGGCCGCCCCGCCGGAACGTTTCCCCGCCCGCTCTTGTGTCGTAGCCCCCATCGGGTCAACGTACGGCATCAAGATCGATCGGCCTAACGGCGGCTGCGGACCCTCGCGTCCCTCGGGGGTTCGATGAACTGGAGTTCCAGCGCGGCCGGCGGCGGGGTGAGCCCGGGGCCGCCGACCGCCGCCCAGGCCAGGATCTCGTCCGTGCAGTCGTCGTCCATGGCGAAGCCCACCCAGGTGGGTCGGCCGCCGGCCTGCCGCCCGCCCGCCGAGGGCTGGACGACGATCACGTTGGCCTGGTCGCACGGGCCGAGGCAGTCCGTCGTCCGGACCGCGAACGCGCCGCCCGAGGCGACGGCGGCCGACCGCAGCCGCTCCAACTGCCCGTCGTGGTCGAAGCCGGGGTGCTTGCGGGCGTCGCCGCAGCAACAGCCCCTGCACACGACGAGTGTGCAGGGGCGTTGCCGACCGGGTATCGGCGTCATCTTCGTTCAGGAGGCCGAGAGGCCGACGTGGGCCAGGGCCTGCCGCAGCAGGAACCCGTGCCCGCCCGGCATCTCGCTCTGCACCGCGGGCGAGGCGGCCTCCTGCGGGCTGAACCACACCAGGTCCAGCGCGTCCTGCCGGGGCCGGCAGTCGCCGGTCACCGGCACGATGTAGGCCAGCGACACCGCGTGCTGACGGGGGTCGTGGTACGGGGTGACGCCGTGCGTGGGGAAGTACTCGGCCACCGTGAACGGCTGGAGCGAGGTGGGCACCCGGGGCAGCGCCACCGGGCCGAGGTCCTTCTCCAGGTGGCGCAGCAGGGCGTCCCGGACGCGCTCGTGGTGCAGGACCCGGCCGGAGACCAGGGTCCGGTTGACATTGCCGTCCGGTCCGATCCGCAGCAGCAGGCCGATGCTGGTGACTTCGCCGCTGTCGTCGACGCGCACGGGCACGGCCTCGACGTAGAGGATCGGCATACGGGCGCGCGCCATCTCGAGCTCGTCGGAGCTCAGCCAACCCGGCGTGGTTTCGGTCAAGTCAGACATTGCTTGATCATACTTTCAGTGTCCGTCGGGAAGCCGGTAGACCCGGCGGGCGTTGTCCGCACCGGCCCAGCGTGCCAGGCGCAGCGCGTCGGGCAGGCCCAGTTCGTCGGCGTCCACCCGGTCCTGGAGCAGATCCCCCAGGCCCCGGCGGAACGCCAGCGCGCCGAGCCGGTAGAACTCAGCCACACCATAGGCGTCCGAGCTGTACAGCAGTTTGCGGAACGGTGTGATCTCCAACGCCTCCTCCAGCACCGCCCGTGCTCGCGGGGGGCCCACATGGTGCAGCGTGAGCCCCACGTCCAGGTACACCCGCTCGAACACCGCGGCCAGGTAGGCGGCCTGTCGCTGGTAGGGCCAGCAGTGCAGGAGCAGTACCGGGATCGTGCCCGCTGTGAGGCGCAGCCAGTCCGTGAGATGCGTCGGGTCCACCCGGTGCAGGCGGATGTCGTTGTCGCCGAACCCGGTGTGCAGTTGGAGCGGCAGCCCCAGATCGACGGCCGTCCACAGCAGCTGCCGGACCAGCACCGGCTCGTCCAGGCGCCCGCCGCGCGCCAGCCAGTGCCGGGCGGCCCGGGTGACGTCGGCCTCCGAGGGCCGGGCCGGGTCCAGGTCGAAGCCCGTGCGGTAGGCGGCCACCGACTTCACCGCGACCACGCCGGGCCGCCGTACCGCGTCCAGCGCGGCGGCCCGGAACGCGTCGGCGTACCCGTCGGCCTCGACGCCCCGGGCGGCCACGGCCTCCGCGACGGACTCCAGCCGCACGACCTGATGGGCGACCGCCGGTCCGCAGAGCTCGGCCAGTTCGGCGGGCGTGGTGACGCGGTGCGGGGCGAACCCGGTGTCGACGCAGAACACGGCGGTCCGGGCGGCTCTGAGGAACCGCCGGTTCACCTCGCGCGGGCCCAGTTCGGCGCGCCGGGCCAGATAGAGGTCGGCGGGGGCGTGTCGCTCCAGGTCGAGCAAGGGCGCGCAGTGGCGGCGCACGGCCACCCCGGCCGGGGTGTCGAAGGTCGAGACGCCGGGCCACCGCCCGCCCTCGGTGAGCAGGGCCTCGAAGGCCGGCCGGTCCAGCGGGTCGGTGACGACTCCGTGGCAGTGGTGGTCCACCAACTCCAGCTCGGCGAGCGCCTCGTGGATCGGTCCGCCGGTCACTTCAGTACTTCCAGCGGTAGGCGGCGGCCACCTGCTCGTCGTCGAGCCCGTCGACGGAGTCGATCTCGCCCTGCCGGACGGCGCTGACCGCGTCGGCGAGGACCGGACCGAGCGCGCCCCGCAGCACCTCGTCCTTCCTGAACTCGACGACCGCCTCGGCGAGCGAGGCCGGCAGCCGGCGCACACCCCGGGCCGCGGCCTGCTCTGCGCCGAGCCGCGCCGGATCCCCGGTCGTCTCCTCGGGCAGGACGGCGCCCGAGGCGAGCCCGTCCAGTCCGGCGGCGATCAGAGCGCCGAGGGCGAGATACGGGTTGGCGGCCAGGTCGACCGGTTTGACCTCCAGGTTCGCCTGCTCCGCGCGTCGGCCCACGGTGCCCCGCACCAGGCGCACCGCCGACTCGCGGGTCTCCAGGCCCCATGCGGTGAACACCCCGGCCCACTGGGAGGGTTTGAGGCGCAGATAGCTCGCCGGGCTCGGCGCGGTCACCGCGGTGAGGGCCGGGAGACGGGCCAGGACACCGGCCGCGAACGCCTCGGCATCGCCCGTCAGGCCGTGCCGCCGGTCGCCGCCGGCGTGCAGGTTCACGCCGTCCCGCCAGGCGGAGAGGTGGATGTGGCCGCCGTTGCCGACGCCCTCCGCGACGACCGCGGGGGAGAAGGAGACCCGCAGGCCGTGCCGCCGGGCCACCGCGCGGATCGTCTGGCGGACCAGGACGCTGCGATCGGCCGCCGCCACCGGGTCCAGGGCGCCCACGGAGATCTCGAACTGGCCGGGCGCGTACTCGGGATGGACCTGGTCGACGTCCACGCCCTGTGCCGCGCACGCGGCCAGCAGCTCGGCGGTGTACTCGCTCAACTCGACCTGCCGGGTCGCCGCGTACGCCGGCGCGGTGGTCGCCGGGACGAACTCCCCGGCGGGTGCGGAGTCCAGGCCGAGCGCCCACTCGATCTCGATGCCCGCCTTGAAGGCGAGACCGTGCTCGCGGGCCGCGTCCGCGACGACGCGGCGCAGGAAGGTGCGGGAGCAGCCCGGGTGCCGTTCGCCGTCCTGCGTGATCCGGTCGACCGGCGCCCACGCCCAGCCGGGCTGCCCCGCCAGGGCCACCAGCCGGTCGAGGTCCGGGTACAGGCGCAGGTCGCCGTCCGGGGAGCCCAGCACATCGGTCGTGACGATGTGGTCGTTCGCCAGGAACGTGTCGAACACCGGCGACATGCCGACGCCCCAGGCCGCCGCCGAGGCCAGCGCGGCCGTGGGGATCGTCTTCACCCGGCCCACGCCCGCGGTGTCGACATAGGCCAGGACGACGCCGTGCACGCCCCGCGTGGACAGCTCGCCGCCGAGCGCGGTCGCCCGCTCGACGTCACCGGGACGCCCGCCGGGGACGGGATCGGCAAGGGTCGTCATGCGTCCTCCACGAGCGGTGCGTCCTGCACGAGCGGTGCGTCCGGCACACCCGATACATCCGGTACGTGCGTCATGTCCGTCAGGGTTTCACGGCCACCGCTCCGTACTGCGGCACCACCGCGAGGGAGTCGGCCTCGCCGCGCCAGCGCGAGCAGGACACCAGGCCCGGCTCCAGCAGCTCCAGGCCGTCGAAGAACGCGGTGATGTCCGCGCCGCTGCGCGCCGTGATCGGCGGCTTGGCGTTCTCGTTCCAGAACTTCATCGCCGGGATCTGGCCCTCGCCGCCCACCTCGCCGTCGTACGTGGGATGTGTCAGGACCAGGAAACTTCCGGAGGGGACCTCGGCCATCACGTTGCGGACGACGTCCTTGGCCTCCTCGACGTCCAGCACGAAGTTCAGGATGCCCAGCATCATCACCGCGACCGGGCGCTCGAAGTCCAGGGTGGCCGAGGCGCGTTCGAGGATCGCGGCCGGATCGTGCACGTCGGCGTCGATGTAGTCGGTGACGCCCTCGGGCGTGCCGGTCAGCAGCGTGCGCGCGTGCGCCAGCACGATCGGGTCGTTGTCCACGTACACGATCCGCGACTCGGGCGCGACGCGCTGCGCGATCTCGTGGGTGTTGTCGGCCGTCGGCAGCCCGGTGCCGATGTCCAGGAACTGCCGGACCCCGCGCTCCTCGGCGAGGAACCGCACCGCCTGCCCCAGGAACCAGCGGTCCGCGCGGGCGATCTCCCGGATGAGCGGGAACATGCCGGCGACGTGCTCGCCGACCCCCCGGTCGACCTCGTAGTTGTCCTTGCCGCCGATCCAGTAGTTCCACACCCGCGCGTTGTGCGCCACGCTGGTGTCCAGCCGCGTCGGCCCGCTCACGTGACCGCCCCTTCCCACGTCCTGCCCGTGTCACGGGCCTCATCCGGCCATTGTGCCGCCGGATGATCACCGCTGTCCCCGGTAGGGTGAAAATCCGGTGATCCCGTACCAGGAAGCAGGACATGCCCTACTCGCACGCCCCCCGGCTGACCGGCCCCGAGCCCTCGGCAGGCCCCGTCGACATACGCCTGGTCGTCACCGACATGGACGGCACGCTCCTCGACGACGACAAGCGGATCCCGGACGGACTCTGGGAGGTGCTGGCGCGGCTGCGCGAGCGCGGGGTGCTGTTCAGCCCGGCGAGCGGACGCCAGTACGCCTCGCTGGAGCGGGAGTTCGCCGCCGTGGCCGACGGGATGGTGTTCATCGCGGAGAACGGCGCCTACGTCATCCGCGACGGCGAGGAGCTGAGCTCGGACCCGCTGGAGCCGGGCGTGCTCGCGCGGCTGGTCGACGCCGTGCGCGGGCTCGCGGCCGGTGGCGTCGACGTGGGGGCCGTCGTCTGCGGTAAGCGGTCGGCGTACGTGGAGCGGGCCGACGAGGCCTTCCTGGCCGAGGTCCGCAAGTACTACGTGCGCCACCAGGTCGTCGAGGACGTCGCCGCCGTCGACGACGAGGTCATCAAGGTCGCCCTGTTCGACTTCGGGCCCGCCGAGCGGACCACCGCGCCTGCGCTGGCGCCCTTCGCGGACACCCACCAGGTCGTGGTGTCCGGCGAGCACTGGGTCGACGTCATGAACCGCACCGCGAACAAGGGCGCCGCCCTGCGCCGGCTCCAGCGGGAGCTGGGCATCACGCCCGCGCAGACCCTGGTCTTCGGCGACTACCTCAACGACCTGGAGATGCTGGACGCCGCCGAGTGGTCCTTCGCCATGGCGGGCGCCCACCCCGAGGTCGTCCGCCGGGCCCGGCATCTGGCGCCGTCCAACAACGACAACGGCGTGCTGCGGACCGTCGTCCGCCTGCTCGAGCTGCCGGTCACCGGCCTCTGACCCCTCAGGGGCGGGGCTGGGCGTGACCTTGCTGCCAGGCCCAGGCCGCGATCTCGACCCGGTTTCGGGCGCCCGGTTTGAGCTGCACGCTGGACAGGTGCGTCTGCACCGTCGACAGCGAGACGTACAGCTCGGCGGCGAGTTCCGCGTCCGTCCGGCCCAGTGCGACCGGCCGGACGACGTCCGGTCAGGTGTTGGAGCAGACGGACGACGTCCGGTCAGGTGCTGGAGCAGACGGACCGTGACCGACGGGAGACCAGGGAGTCGCCCGCGGCGGCCGCCCGGACCGTCTCCGCGAGGAGGGTCGGCCCGGAGTCCTTCAGCAGGATGCCGCAGGCGCCGCCGCGCAGCGCCCCGTACACGCACTCGTCCAGGTCGAAGGTGGTGACCACGACCACCCGCAGCGGGTCCGCGACGTCCGGACGTCCGGTCCGGCCGGCAGCCGGTGGGCGGGAAGTGGCTCCGCCTTCGCGTGCCGCGGCTTGCGCCCGCCTCGGCCGAACGGCCATGGTTCGCGGCGGGTTCCTCGGCCTATCGGACTTCAGGCCTTTCGGCAGTTCGGTCTTTTCGGTCTGCCTGCCGGGGGTGCGGTCACCGGGACCGTCCTCGTAGGCTGCGTGGTATGACCGCACCGGACGTCGTCGCCCGACTGACCCGGGAGATCGCCTCGGGGCTGAAGCCCGGCGACCTCGAAGCCTTCTACCAGGATCTGCACCGCCACCCCGAGCTGTCCTTCCAGGAGCACCGCACCGCCGCGAAGCTCGCCGCCCGGCTGCGCGCGGCCGGGTACGAGGTGACGGAGGGGGTGGCCCGCACCGGTGTGGTCGGGGTGCTCGCGAACGGCGACGGGCCGGTGGTGTGGCTGCGCGGCGACATGGACGCGCTGCCCGTGCCCGAGGCGACCGGCCTGCCGTACGCCTCGACCGTGGCCGGGGTGATGCACGCCTGCGGCCACGACCTGCACATCACCTGGCTGGCGGCCGCCGCCGAGGTGCTCGCCGCCGCCCGGGAGACCTGGTCCGGGACGCTCGTAGTGGTCGGACAGCCCGCCGAGGAGGCCGAGGGCGGGGCGGCGGCGATGGTCGCGGACGGGATCCACGCCCGCTTCCCGCGCCCCGACGTGCTGTTGGGTCAGCACGTCGCGCCCGGGCTCGCCGGGTTCTACCCGCACACCCCCGGCCCGACCCTGGCGGCCTCGGACGACGTCGACGTCGTCGTGCACGGCGTGGGCGGTCACGGTTCGCGGCCCGAGTCGACCGTCGACCCGGTGGTGACGGCCGCGTACATCGTGACCAGGCTGCAGACCGTCGTCTCACGCGAGATCGCGGCCGGCGAGTCGGCCGTGCTGACGGTGGGGCGGTTCCACGCCGGTACGCAGCCCAACATCATCCCCGCCGAGGCCCGGCTCGGGCTGAACGTGCGCACGCAGGACACCCGGGTGCGCGAGCGCGTCCTGACCGCGATCCGCCGGGTCGTCGAGGGGGAGTGCGCCGCCGCCGGCTGCCCGGTCCCGCCCGAGGTCACCGTCGTCCCCGGCTATCCGAACACCGTCAACGACGCCTCCCTGGACGGGGAGATCGCCGCCGTGCACCGGGGACTCCTCGGCGAGCACACGGTGTTCGACTTCGGCCGGACGATGGGCAGCGAGGACTTCTCCCTGCTCGCCCCGCAGGGCGTGCCGTACGACTACTGGTACGTGACCTCGACCCCGGCGCACGTCTGGGAGGCGGCGCCGGGGGAGGAGTTGAGGGAGAAGTTCGACGCGGTGCCGGGCAACCACAGCCCGCTCTTCGCACCGGACCTGTCGGTACTGGTGCCGGGGGTGCTCACCCTGGTGTCGGCGGCGCTGTCCCGGTTCGCTCTGCGAACGCTCTGAACCTCGGCTTCCCGGCGGTCGGTTGTCGTGGCGGTCGGTTGTCGTGCGGCCGCTTCTCCGCCTCAGCGGGCGAGCGCCGCGTCCAGGAAGCGGGTCAGGTCGGCGAAGACGTCCGCCCTGTTCGTCTCGAGGAAGACCTCGTGCCGGGCCCCGGGGTAGATCCGCTCCGCCCGCGTGTCGCCGGTCAGCCGCTCGACGCCGATCCGGCTGCCGGGCAGCGGGACCAGCCGGTCCTCCTCGCCGTGCAGCCACAGCAGGGGCAGCCCGCCGACGTCGCCCTCCTCGGCGACCCGGTCCAGGGTCCGTACGAAGGCCTCCAGCGTCGGCCGCTTCATCGGTCCGTGCCAGACCAGCGGATCCGCCGCGTACGCCGCGCCGACCGCCGGATCGCGGGAGAGCGCCGCGGGGTTGATGGGAACGTCGGGGATCTCCGCCTGCGCCAGCAGCCGCCCGGGCGTCTCCCAGACGCCGATCACCGGGCCGGACAGCACGAGCGCGGCGAGCGCGTCGCGGTGCAGCTGGGCGTACCGGGCCGCGATCAGGCCGCCCGCCGAGTGCCCGATCACCACCAGCGGGAGGTCCGGGTGCGCGGCCCGGGCGAGTCGCGCCACGGTGTGCACGTCGGTGACCACGTCCTCGAAGTCCTCGATCACGACGCGCTCGCCCGCCGACCGTCCGTGCCCCATGTGATCGGGCGCGAACACCGCCGCGCCGTGCCCGGTCAGCACGGCGGCGAGTTCCCCGTAGCGGCCGGCGTGCTCGCCGTAGCCGTGCACGAGGAGCGCGAGGTAGCGGGGCCGCGCCCGGGGCCATTCGTGCGCGACGATCGTGCCGCGGGCGCCCGCGAGGACGTGCTCGGACATGTCTCCTCCAGCGCTGCGTCGAGCTGTGTCGGCGAAGGTGCCCGTGGATCTTCCCAGGGAGCGGCCCGGCGGTCCACGGTGGGCGTCCCGGCCACCTGGCGAGACGGCTCTGTGGGCATCCGTTAGATGTGCGTAGCATCGGTCTCCGCATGAACACGATGACGTTGTGGCACATCACCGGCTGGGAGTTCGCGGCGCTCGCCGCCGCGGCTCTGCTGGTCGGCTTCTCCAAGACGGCCGTCAGCGGCGCCAACACGGTCAGCCTCGCGATCTTCGCGGCGATCCTGCCCGCCCGCGCCTCCACGGGCGTCCTGCTGCCGATCCTGATCGCCGGCGACGTCCTGGCCGTCCTCACCTACCGGCGGCACGCCCACTGGCCCACGCTGTGGCGGCTGTTCCCGGCGGTCGCGGCCGGCGTGGTCTTCGGGACGGTCTTCCTGGTGTGGGCCGACGACGGGATCGTCCGGACGTCGATCGGCGCGATCCTGCTGTTCATGGCGGGCGTCACGGTGTGGCGCCGCCGCACGGCCGAGGCGGCGGACGAACCCGACGCGGTGGTCACCCGGTCCGGCCGGATCAAGGCCCGCTCCTACGGCGTCCTCGGCGGCTTCACCACGATGGTCGCCAACGCGGGCGGCCCGGTGATGTCGATGTACCTGCTCTCGGCGGGCTTCCGCAAGCTCGGCTTCCTCGGCACCTCCGCGTTCTTCTTCCTGATCGTCAACGTCGCGAAGGTGCCGTTCAGCGCGGGCCTCGGTCTGATCGACGGCAACTCGCTGCTCCTGGACGCCGCGCTCGTGGCGTTCGTCGTCCCCGGCGCGCTGCTCGGCAAGTGGGCGGTGCACCGCATCAACCAGCGGCTGTTCGAACAGCTGGTGATCGCGGCGACGGTGGTCGGCGGCCTGCAGCTGCTGCTGAGGTAGCCGCATGACCCGGCATGTCCTGGTGCTCGGCGGCACCACAGAGGCGCGAGAACTCGCCGCGGCGCTCACCGCGCTGCCCGGCGTCCGCGTCACCACCTCGCTCGCGGGCCGCGTGACCCGGCCCGGGGCGGTCGCCGGGGACGTACGCGTCGGCGGCTTCGGCGGCGCGGACGGCCTCGCGGACTGGCTGCGCGAGCAGCGGGCGGACGCGGTCGTGGACGCCACGCATCCCTTCGCCGCCGGCATCACCGCGAACGCGGCGCGCGCCGCGGCGGCGACCGGCCTGCCGCTGGTCGTGCTGCGCCGCCCGGGCTGGCGCCCGGACGCCGGGGACCGATGGCACGAGGTCGCCTCGCTGCCCGCGGCGGCCGAGCTGCTGCCACGCGTGGGCCGCAGGGTCCTGCTGACGACGGGCCGGCTGGGCCTCGCGGCCTTCGCCCGCCTCGACGGGCTGCACTTCGTCGTACGGTCCGTGGAGCCGCCCGCGGCGCCGCTGCCGTCGGACGTCCGACTGGTCCTGGCCCGTGGCCCGTTCACCGTCGCCGACGAACTGACACTGCTGCGCGAGCACCGCATCGACGTCGTCGTCACCAAGGACAGCGGGGGAGCGGCGACGGCGGCGAAACTTCACGCGGCGCGCGAACTCGGGCTGCCGGTGGTGGTCGTGCGGCGGCCGCCGCTGCCGCAGGGCGTGACGGTGGTGCCGGACGTGGGGGGCGTGCTGGAGCGGCTGGGGCTCGGCTGACCGGTGGCGCGTCCGCGCGAGCGGCTCTCAGGGCGCGTCGACCGCCGGCTCCGCCGGCCGCCCGCGCTGGGGCAGGCGGTCGTCGAGGTCCTCGACCAGGAGTCGCTTGGAGATGGTGTCGACCGCTGCCCGCAGGTCGCTGCCGGACGGGCGGCCGATGTCCTGTGCGACGCGGTCCTCCAGCCATCTGCCCCATTCCTCGGTGATCACCCGGGCTTCGCGGGCGCCCGCCTCCGTGTGGCTGAGGAGGGAGCCGTGGCGGGTCACATAGCCCTCGTCGACCATGCGGTCGAACACCGGCAGCAGCACCTCCGGCGGCATGTGGCGGCGGGCCGAGATCAGGCCGAGGCTGGCGTGGCCGACCATCCGGGTGAACAGCTCGACCTGCATCACCGCCCAGGCGCCGGCCACGTCGAGGCGGGTGTCGGACTGCTCGAAGAGGCGGCGCGCGGTGTTCGGGTCCGCCTGGCCGATGATCTTCGCGACGGAGGCCTCCAGGACCCGTCGGGAGTCCGCGCCGGACGGCTGGCCGAAGCCCTCGCCCATGTCGGTGGAGCCCATCCGCGCACTGTCGCGCAGCTGGACCTGCTTGAGGAACAGCGCGACGACGAAGCCGACGGCCGCCACCGGCACGGTCCACAGGAACACCGTCTCGATGGTGTCCGCGTAGGCCTGGATGATCGGGGCGGCGACGTCGGAGGGCAGGTCGTGCAGGCCCTCCGGGCTGGTCGCCGCCCTGGCGATGGTCGCGGTGTCGACGCTGCCCGCGGCCGCCGAAGCGGCGGACCCGATGCCGTCCTTCAGGTTCGGCGTCAGCGAGTTGGTGTAGAGGGTGCCGAAGACGGCCGTGCCGAAGGAGCTGCCGAGGGTGCGGAAGAAGGTGACGCCGGAGGTGGCGGTGCCGAGGTCGGCGTACTCGACGGTGTTCTGCACGGCGATCGTCAGCACCTGCATGCTCAGGCCGATGCCGGTGCCGAGGACGAACATGTACAGCGACTCCAGCCACGCGCTCGTGCCGGGGCCCATGAGGGACATCAGATACAGGCCGACGCCCATCACCAGCGAGCCGACGATCGGGAAGAGGCGGTACCGCCCGGTCCTGCTCACCACGTTGCCGCTGAAGATCGACGCGATGAGCAGACCGAGCACCATCGGCAGGGTGCGCACGCCGGAGACCGTGGCCGAGTCGCCGTCGACGTACTGGAGGTAGGTCGGCAGGTAGGTCAACGCGCCGAGCATCGCGAAGCCGACGATGAAACTGAGGATCGAGCAGACCGTGAAGACAGGGTTGGCGAACAGCCGCATCGGGAGCATCGGCTGCGCGGCCCGGGTCTCGACCACGCAGAACAGGGCGAGGGCGATCGCACCGCCGACGAACAGGCCGATGACGACGCCCGAACCCCATGCGTACTCGTTGCCGCCCCAGCTCGTCGCCAGGATCAGCGCGCTCGCGCCGACCGCGACCAGCGCGATGCCCAGGTAGTCGATGGCCGGCCGGACCGCCGACTTCACCACCGGGATGGTGCGGGCGGCCGCGAAGACGACGAGGATCGCGAGGGGCACGTTGACGTAGAACGCCCACCGCCAGGACAGGTGATCCGTGAACAGCCCGCCCAGCAGCGGTCCGACGACGGTCGCCACGCCGAACACGGCGCCGATCGCGCCCTGGTACTTGCCCCGCTCGCGCAGCGGGATGACGTCGGCGATGAGCGCCATCGCCGTCACCATCAGCCCGCCCGCGCCGACGCCCTGGAGCGCCCGCCAGGCGATCAGCAGCGTCATGTCGGTCGCCAGGCCGCACAGGAACGAGCCCGTGATGAAGACGATCGCCGAGATCTGGAAGACCACCTTGCGGCCGAACAGGTCGCCGAACTTGCCGACCAGCACGGTCGCGACGGTCTCCGCGAGGAGGTACGACGTGACCACCCAGGACATGTGCGCGGCCCCGCCGAGGTCCGACACGATGGTCGGCAGCGCCGTGCCCACGATCGTCTGGTCCAGCGCCGCGAGCAGCATCCCCAGCACGATGGTCCCGAAGACGATGTTCCGGCGGCGCGGATCCAGGACGGGGGGCTGGGCGGTGGCCGGGGCGATTTCCTCGGTGGCGGTCACGAGGTCACGATCACACCGGCCCGCCGTCCCTGCACGTGGGGCGGGCCGCCCGGGGCAACCCGGCGGGCGGGCCGGCCGGCCGGCGCTACTCCTGGCCCGGGTTGCGACGCAGCAGATACGTGTCCATGATCCAGCCCTTGCGCTCACGGGCCTCGGCGCGCAGCCGCTCGATACGCGGACCGGCCTCGGCGATCGGACCGGAGACGAGGATCTCGTCCGGGGTGCCTATGTAGGCGCCCCAGTAGATGTCGACGTCGTCCTCGGCGTACTGCCGGAACGTCTGGTGGGCGTCCAGCATCACCACCACGTCGTCCACCCCCTCCGGGAAGCCCTCCGCGAGGCGCCGGCCGGTGGTGATCTGCACCGGCCGCGCCACCCGGTTCAGACCGGTGCGGTGCCGGGCGACGAGCGCCGAGACACTGCTGATCCCGGGCACGACGTCGTACTCGAAGGCCACCGTGCCGCGGTCCAGCACCTCCTTCAGGATGCCCAGCGTGCTGTCGTACAGCGCCGGGTCGCCCCACACCAGGAACGCGCCGCTCTCGTCCTCGCCGAGCTCCTCGGCGATCAGCCGCTCGTAGATCTCCGCGCGGGCGCTGCGCCAGTCGCCGACGGCCGGGGAGTAGGCAGCGCCGCCGGCCCGGCGGTCCCGCTCCGGATCCCGGGCCTCGACCACCCGGTAGGAGCCGTGCGGTATGTGCGTGTCCAGCAGGTCGTGACGCAGCCGTGTCAGGTCGCTCTTCACCTCGCCCTTGTCCAGGACGAAGAACACGTCCGTGCTCCGCAGCGCCCGGACCGCCTGGAGGGTGAGCTGCTCGGGGTCGCCCGCGCCGATGCCGATGACATGAATCTTTCGCACGCCCCGAGTCTGCCGTACGCCACTGACAGTGACCGTGCCGGGTCAGCGCAGCCGTGGAGCCCGCGCCCGCGCGTCGACCGCCTCGCCCGTCCGCTCCACGGTGTCCGCCAGCTCATGCGCCCAGCGGACCAGCCCGGCGAGATCCATGCCGTGCGGCCGCCCCCGCTCCGGTCCCGCGTCCGCCTCCCACTCCGCCACGGCCCCGGCGCCCCGCCGCAGCAACCGCACCCCGCCCGTGAGGTTCCCCCGGGCCGCGTGCGTCAGCCCCACCGCGAGCTGGGCGAGCCCCCGCCACAGGGCGCGCTCCGCCTCGGGGCCGGACTTCCAGGCGTCCTCGAAGACCTCGTGCGCGTGGAACGGCTTTCCGGCGTCCAGCAGGGCCTGCGCCTCGGCGACGCTCTCCTGCGGCGTGCGCACCACGCCCTCGGGCTGTCGCTCCACCCCGGCCGCGCCGTACGGCAGCGGCCGGCCCAGTCCGTCCCGCGGCCGTGCGTTGCGCGCCCGCCCCTCGCCGTCCCGGTCCCGCGTCGTGTCCATACGGCGATTGTCCCGCGCTCCGGTCGCCTTCGGCGCAGCGCCCGGCGTGGGGTAAAGTGCTGTTCGCGCGATCACACGGACACGCCGTGTACAGCGCATCGGGACGTGGCGCAGCTTGGTAGCGCACTTGACTGGGGGTCAAGGGGTCGCAGGTTCAAATCCTGTCGTCCCGACCAGCTTTCTTCAGCGGGTCGGTAGCCGCCTTCTCAACTTTGAGAAGGCGGTCTTTTTCGTTGTGCGGGCCTTGCGCTGAAGTGCACTTCAAGTTGAAGACTCCCCTTCGGGCCGGAGCGGACGGACCGACGCCGGCCGAACGGGAGGATCCATCATGAAGTACCGCACCATAGGCACCGACCCGGCCACCCGCCGCGAGGTCAGCGTGCTCGCGCTCGGGGCGATGTGGTTCGGGTCGGCGACCGACGAGGACACGTCCTTCGCGATTCTCGACCGGTACGTCGAGGCCGGCGGGAACTTCGTCGACACGTCCGACAACTACGCCTTCTGGACCGACGGCGGCCAGGGCGGACAGAGCGAGGAACTGCTCGGCCGGTGGCGGCGCAGCCGGGGCGTCGGCGACGAGATCGTCTTCGCGACCAAGCTCGGCGCCCGCCCGCTGGCCCCCGGCACCAGCTACACGGACAACCCGGAGGGGCTCTCGGCGAAGGTGATCCGCGAGTCCGCGGCACGCAGCCGGGACCGGCTCGGCGTCGAGAAGCTGGATCTGCTCTACGCCCACATCGACGACCACACCGTCCCGCAGCGCGAGACCGTCGAGGGCTTCGCCGAGCTCGTCGCCGAGGGCACGGTCGGGCTGCTCGGGGCGAGCAACCAGGCCATGTGGCGGGTGGAGCGGGCCCGTGCCCTGGCCGCCGCGGCCGGCCTGCCCGGCTACGAGGTGCTCCAGTACCAGCACAGCCATCTGCGCCCGCGCGCCGACATCCCCGACGACCTCTTCCCGGACGGCAGCCTCGGCCACGCCGGCCCCGAACTCCTCGGCTACCTGCGCGCCGAGCCCGGCCTCACCCTGGTCGCCTACTCGCCGCTGCTCAAGGGCGCCTACACCCGCGAGGACCGGCCGCTGCCGCCGGCCTACGACCACCCGGGCACCCCGGCCCGGCTCGCCGTACTGCGGGAGGTCGCCCGGGAGACCGGCGTGAGCGTCAACCAGGTCGTGCTGGCCTGGCAGTTGGGCGGGGAGCTGCCGATCGTCCCGCTGGCCGGGGCGTCGTCGGTGGCGCAACTGGAGGAGAACCTGGCCGCCGTCGACCTGGAGCTGACGGAGGATCAGCGCGCGCGGCTGGACTCGGTGCACTGACGACGTGCGAGTGACCGGCTGGTAACCGGGGACTACGCTGGGATCATGCCGTCCCCCCGCCGTACCGCCAGACAGGCGGACCTGCTGGAACGACTCGTCGCGCTGCTGACGGCGGAGGGGTTCGCGGACCTCACGCTCGACGACCTCGCCGAGCGGCTGCGCTGCTCGAAGACCACGCTCTACCAGCTCGCCCGCAGCAAACAGGGGCTGGTCGTGGAGGCGGTCAAGCACTACTTCCGAGGGGCCACCGAGGCCGTCGAGAAGCGGGTGGCGCAGACGGTCGACCCCTCGGACCGGGTCCGGGCGTACCTGACCGCCGTGGCCGAACAGCTGCGCCCGCTCTCGCGCCGGTTCCTCGACGACGTGGCGGACTTCCCGCCCGCCCGCGAGGTGTACGAGGCCAACACCCGGATGGCCGCGGAGCGGGTGCGCCGGCTGATCGCCGAGGGCGTCTCGGGCGGTGCCTTCCGAGAGGTGAACACCGCGTTCGTCGGCGAGGTCGCCGCCGCGACCATGCGCCAGATCCAGCAGGGCGAGCTCCAGGCGCGCACCGGACTGACCGACGCCGAGGCCTACGAACAGCTCGCCTCGCTGATCGTGCACGCCGTCTCGCCCTGAAGTCCTGAAGTCCGGACGTCCTGACGTCCTGACGTCATGAAGTCCGGACTGCATGACGTCCTGACGTCCTGACGTCCGGAAACCTGGCTTGTTCGCGTTCCTGCCGCGCGCGCCGTGGCCGTACTGTGGATGATACGTTCGTACGCACCCCAGTATCATTTCCAGTATCATTTCCAGCACTACTCCGTGGAGGTCGCCATGCCTGCCACCCGCGCCCTGCCGACCGAGGAGGCCGTCGAGCTCATCCAGCTCACGCGCACCCTCGCCGCCAAGGAACTCGCACCCCGGGTCGCCGACGCGGAGGCGGACGGAGCGTTCCCCCGGGACGTCTTCCGCACGCTCGGGCGCAGCGGCCTGCTCGGTCTGCCCTTCGCCGAGCGGGACGGCGGGGCGGACCAGCCCTACGAGGTCTACCTCCAGGTGCTGGAGGAGGTCGCGGCCGTCTGGTCGAGCGTCGCCGTGGGCATCTCCGTGCACGCCCTGTCCTGCTTCCCGCTCGCCCGCTTCGGCACCGACGAGCAGCGGCGCAGGTGGCTGCCGGACATGCTGAGCGGTGAGCTGCTCGGCGCGTACTGCCTGTCGGAGCCGCACGCCGGCTCCGACCCGGCGGCCATGCTCACGCGCGCGGTGCGCGAAGGCGACGAGTACGTGCTGAACGGGACCAAGGCCTGGACCACGCACGGGGGCTGTGCCGACTTCTACACGGTCATGGCCCGTACCTCCGACGACCGCAGCCGTGGCATCTCCTGCTTCCTCGTCCCGGCCGACGCCCCGGGGCTCAGCGCCGACCCGCCGGAGCGGAAGATGGGTCTGACGGGCTCGGCGACCGCGACCATGCGCCTGGAGGACGTGCGGGTGCCCGTGGAGCGCCGGATAGGGGAGGAGGGGCAGGGGCTGAAGATCGCGCTCGCCTCCCTCGACCACGGCCGGCTCGGCATCGCCGCCGTGGCCTGCGGCCTCGCGCAGGGCGCTCTCGACCACGCGGTGCGTTATGCCCGCGAGCGGGAGACCTTCGGCAAGCCGATCATCGAGCACCAGGGGCTGGCGTTCGTGCTCGCCGACATGAGCGCCGCGATCGAGTCGGCCCGCGCCAGCGCGCTGTCCGCCGCCCGGTTGAAGGACCTCGGCCTGCCCTTCACACGGGAGGCGTCGATCGCCAAACTCGTGGCCACGGACAATGCCATGAAGGTGACCACGGACGCCGTGCAGGTCCTCGGGGGGTACGGGTACACCCGTGACTTCCCCGTGGAGCGCTATATGCGCGAGGCCAAGGTCATGCAGATCTTCGAAGGAACCAACCAGATCCAGCGCATGATCATCTCCCGTGCGCTGGACCGTGACGAGGGCGGTGTGCTCACCGTCCTCGGCAAGGAGTGATGATGCAGCTCGCCCACACCGCCGCCCTCGTCACCGGCGGTGCGTCCGGCCTCGGCGCGGCCACCGCGAAGGCGCTCGCCGGGCGCGGCGCCCAGGTCTTCGCCCTCGACCTCAAGGACGGCATCGACAAGGCGCCCGAGGTCGACGGCGTCACCTACGTCCCCGCCGACGTCACCGACCCCGAGCAGGTGCGCGCCGCCGTCGCGACCGCGGCGGGGTCCGGCGTTCCGCTGCGGACGGTCGTCAACTGCGCCGGCATCGGCCCGTCGGCGCGGATCCTCGGCAAGAAGGGCGTCCACGACCTGGGTCTGTACGCCAAGGTGATCCAGATCAACCTGATCGGCACCTTCAACGTGCTGGCGCTCGCCTCGGAGGCCATCGCCGAGACCGAGGCCGACGAGAACGGCCAGCGGGGCGTCATCGTCAACACCGCCTCCGTCGCCGCCTACGACGGTCAGGTCGGCCAGGCCGCCTACTCCTCCTCCAAGGGCGGCGTCGTCGGCCTGACCCTGCCCGCCGCCCGCGACCTCGCGCAGTACGGCATCCGGGTGTGCACCATCGCCCCGGGCATCGTCGAGACGCCCATGCTGGCCACGGTGTCGGAGGAGTTCCGCGCCTCGCTCGCGGCCGGCGTGCCCTTCCCGCGCCGGCTGGCCCGGCCCGAGGAGTACGCCGACCTGGCGCTGGCGATCGTCGACCACGACTACCTCAACGGCGAGACCGTCCGCATGGACGGCGCGCTGCGGATGGCCCCGCGATGAGTCTTCGAGGGCTCAGGGTCTGACCAGGAGCTGGAAGTCGAACGCGTAGCGGGACGCGCGGTAGATGTGCGTCCCGTACTCGACCGGGCGGCCGGTGTCGTCGTACGCCGTGCGTTGCATGGTCAGCACGGCCGCCCCCTCCTGTTCCGCGAGGAGAGCGGCCTCCTCGACGGTGGCGGAGCGGGCGCCGATGGTCTGGCGGGCGCTGTGCAGCGTGATGCCCGCCGAGCGCAGCATCCGGTACAGGCCGGTCGACTCCAGGCGGTCCGTGTCGAGGTCCAGGAGCGCCGGGGGCAGGTAGTTGCACAGGAACGCCACCGGCTGTCCGTGAGTGGCCCGCAGCCGTTCCAGGAGCGTGACCTCGCTGCCCTCCGAGATGCCGAGCGAGGCCGCGACGTCGGCGGGCGCCGGCACGCGTTCGTTGCGCAGGACATGCGTGGTCGGTCCCTGGCCGGCCGACTCCAGGTCGTCGTAGAGGCTGCTCAGTTCCAGCGGCCGTTTCACCTGGCTGTGCACGACCTGGGTGCCGACTCCCCGGCGGCGCACCAGCAGGCCCTTGTCGACCAGTGACTGGATGGCCTGGCGGACCGTCGGACGGGACAGCCCGAGGCGGGTCGACAGGTCGATCTCGTTGCCCAGGAGGTTGCCCGGGGCCAGCGCCCCCTGCTCGATCGCCGCCTCCAGCTGCTGGGCGAGCTGGTAGTAGAGCGGTACGGGGCTCGTGCGGTCCAGCGCGAAGTGCAGCGCGTCGAGCGCGGAGCCGGGCACGGCGCGGGTGCGGTCGCCGGTCTTGGCCATCGGGGCGCCTCCTCGGTTCGGTGGGGTCGTGATCAGGTCGGTGAGTGGGCCGACGCGCCGATTTGAGAGACTCCTTCGGTGGTCGGGGGTGTGGCGTCTCCCAGGTGTAGGTCCCGAGGGCTCGCACTGTCAAGACTTTGTTCTTACATTCGGACCTGCTTGTGAAATGATGTCTTAACAAAGTATTGACAGTGAGCTCGCCAAGGGATTGGATCCGGTCCCATCAGTGCACGGGCCCGGTCCAAGACAACCGAACAGTCGCGGACCTGGCTCCATGGCCCCAATCTGAAGTGAAACGGGCCCCGGATCCTCGTGATCGCCTCTCCCCTTCCCCGTCGTTTCCCCCCGTCGCACAGTGAGGTGCAGGAAAGATGGAAAGCTCTCCCTTCCGCTCGCGCAGAATCGCCCCGATCGTGGCCATGGCCGCGGCGGCGGCCCTGACCCTCGCGGGCTGTTCCAGCGGCTCTGGTGGCAAGAAGGCCGAGGAGAGCGCGGACGGCGCTTCCGCGGGCAAGGCGAGTACCCCTCAGATGACCGTCGCGCTGGTGACCCACCAGTCTCCCGGCGACACCTTCTGGGACATCGTCCGCAAGGGCGCCGAGGCCGCCGCGGCGAAGGACAACGTCAAGCTGGTCTACTCCGCCGACCCGAGCGCGGGCGGCCAGGCCAACCTGGTGCAGAACGCGATCGACCAGAAGGTCGACGGCATCGCGGTCACCCTCGCCAAGCCGGACGCGCTGAAGGACGTCATAGCCAAGGCGAAGACCGCGAAGATACCGGTGGTCGGCCTCAACTCCGGTGTGAGCGACTGGCAGAAGCTCGGTCTGTTGGAGTTCTTCGGCCAGGACGAGACGGTGGCGGGCGAGGCGCTCGGCAAGCGGCTGAACACGGCCGGCGCCAAGAAGGCCGTCTGTGTCATCCAGGAGCAGGGCAACATCGGTCTCACCCAGCGCTGTGACGGTGTGAAGAAGACGTTCACCGGATCCACCGAGGTGCTCTACGTCAACGGCACCGACATGCCGTCGGTGAAGTCGACGATCACCGCCAAGCTGACCCAGGACAAGGCCATCGACTACGTCGTCACGCTCGGCGCCCCCTTCGCCCTGACGGCGGGTCAGTCGGTGACCGACGCGGGCAGCAAGGCCAAGGTCGCCACCTTCGACCTCAACAAGGACCTGACCACCGCCATCAGCAAGGGCACGGTCGAGTTCGCCGTCGACCAGCAGCCCTACCTCCAGGGCTACCTCGCGATCGACTCGCTCTGGCTGTACAAGAACAACGGCAACTACATGGGCGGCGGCGAGGCCCCGGTGCTGACCGGCCCCGCCTTCGTCGACAAGACGAACGTCGACGCGGTGGCGGCGTTCGCCGCGAAGGGCACCAGGTGATGAGTATGGCCCAGCATGCCGAGCCGGCGGTGACCACACCGCCGGCCTCCGGCCCGCAGAAGACCGACTGCCGGACCGCGCAACGCCCGCTCGCACTACGTCTGTTGGCCCGTCCCGAAGTCGGCGTGTTCCTCGGCGCCGTCGCGGTGTACGTGTTCTTCCTGATCTCCGCGCCGCCGGTGCGCGAGGGCAGCTCGATGGCCAACATCCTGTACCAGTCGTCGACGATCGGGATCATGGCCCTGCCCGTCGCGCTGCTGATGATCGGCGGGGAGTTCGACCTGTCCGCCGGCGTCGCCGTGATCACCTCGGCGCTCACCGCGAGCATGCTCGCCTACCAGCTCAGCATGAACGTGTGGGTGGGCGTGATCGTCGCCCTGATCGTGTCGCTGGCGATCGGTTTCCTCAACGGCTGGATGGTCGTCAAGACCGGTCTGCCCAGCTTCCTGATCACCCTGGGCACCTTCCTGATCCTCCAGGGCGTCAACCTCGCGGTGACCAAGCTGGTCACCACCAACGTGGCCACCGACGACATCAGCGACATGGACGGCTTCGGCCAGGCGAAGAAGGTCTTCGCCTCGTCCTTCGAGGTCGGCGGCGTCCAGGTGAAGATCACCATCGTGTACTGGCTGGTCTTCGCGGCGCTGGCCACCTGGGTGCTGCTGCGCACGAAGTACGGCAACTGGATCTTCGCGGTCGGCGGCAACCAGGACAGTGCCCGGGCGGTCGGCGTGCCCGTGAGGTTCACGAAGATCTCGCTGTTCATGCTGGTCGGCTTCGGCGCCTGGTTCGTCGGCATGCACCAGCTGTTCACCTTCAACACCGTGCAGTCCGGCGAGGGCGTCGGCCAGGAACTGATCTACATCTCGGCGGCGGTGATCGGCGGCTGTCTGCTGACCGGCGGCGCCGGCAGCGCGATCGGCCCGGTCTTCGGCGCGTTCATGTTCGGCATGGTGCAGCAGGGCATCGTCTACGCCGGCTGGAACCCCGACTGGTTCAAGGCCTTCCTCGGCGTCATGCTCCTGGGCGCCGTCCTGATCAATCTGTGGGTCAGCCGCACGGCGACCCGGAGGTGACCCCCATGACATCCAGCAAGAAGACCGGCACCCACGGGGCCGTCATCGCGGACACCGCTCCCGAGAGCGCGGACGGGGCGATCGTCGAACTCCGCAACGCGGGCAAGGCGTACGGCAACATCCGCGCGCTGCACGGGGTGAGCCTGACCGTGCACCCGGGGAAGGTGACCTGCGTCCTGGGCGACAACGGCGCGGGCAAGTCGACCCTCATCAAGATCATCTCGGGGCTGCACCAGCACACCGAGGGCGAGTTCCTCGTCGACGGCGCGCCGGTGCGCTTCAGCACCCCGCGCGAGGCCCTCGACAAGGGCATCGCC